>NZ_NHCK01000031.1:0-20970 GCF_002172815.1 Hyphomonas sp. TMED31
CGGGTTTCCTATGCGAATGCGGCCATGGTCGCGCTCATTTCGCTGCTCGCGACATGGGCGGTGACCGGGTTCTCGATCCTGGCGAACCCGTTCGGCACATCCTACGATCACATCGACCAGGCGATTCTGAACGAGTTCTGGTTCTGGACGGCATTCTCCTCCACGGTCATCCCGGTCGTTGTCTCCTTTCCGATTGCCATCCTGCTGCAACGTGAGCGCATCAAGCTGCAGGATGCCTTGGACGAATTGGCGGCCGCCCATGCCGAACTGGCCCATCGCTCCCGCGTGGACGCGCTGACCGGCCTGCTCAATCGCGGCGCATTCCTGGCTGAGGTCGAAGACCGTCTGGAAACGCACGGCGCAATCCTGATGATTGATGTCGACCACTTCAAGACGATCAATGACACCTTCGGCCACGGCGCCGGNGATGANGCNNTGCGCGNAATNTCAAAGGCTCTGGCCAGCAANGCGCGACCNACAGACCTTGTCGGNCGGCTCGGGGGCGAAGAGTTTGCTGTCTTCCTGACGGGCTGCATGGATGAGGCAACCGCGCAGGAACGCGCCGAAGAGATACGCCAGAGCATTCACGCCATTCGCTTTGCGCCCGAGCCGGGCAAATTGCACGCGATTACCGCCAGCATCGGGGTCGCCATCGCCCAGCCGCGCAGTCCGCTCGAGGATGTCATCCTGCGCGCCGACAAATCGCTCTATCGCGCCAAGAATTCTGGCCGCAACCGGGTCATTCTGGACAGCGCAGCCTGAGTCAGTTCGCGGCATGGCGCACAGGCCATTCCGCATGTGCAACAAAGCGCAAAAACCTGATTGACATTCATTCGCATCTTCGTGCAAATGGTTCGCATGATCATTTGCGTCTGCAACCGTATCAACTGCAAAAGCGTCCGCTCCGCCGTGGACGCGGGTGCGCGCAGCCCAAAGGCTGTGCAGGCGCATCACGGGTGCAAATTCCAGTGCGGAAAATGCAGCTGCTCGATCGGTGAAATCATCTCCGAAGAGATGGACCGCCGCCCGGCCGCCCCGGCCCTGATCGCCGCGGAATAGACCGACACCTGCCTTTGAAATCGCTACGCTTTTAGACATCGCGCGACAGATCGCGACACGATGCGACATGCGGCGACGCCTGCAGACACGCCCCGCGACAGCGCATGACAGGGCGCTGCAATTGTGTCGCACTTTCACATGCAATTGTTTTTATTGGATTTTTTCTTGATCCGGTGGCACAATCACCCTAGGTGCTGGCCCATAAACATAATCCACGCAGGAGAGCTCCCCCATGAAAGGCGACCCAAAGGTCATCGACTTCCTAAACAAGTGCCTGAAGAACGAACTGACGGCGATCAACCAGTATTTCCTGCACTCGCGCATGCTGCATGATTGGGGCGTCAGCAAGCTGGGCGACTATGAGTACAAGGAATCCATTGAAGAAATGGAGCATGCCGACTGGCTGATCGAACGCATCCTGTTCCTCGGCGGCCTGCCGAATCTGCAGGATCTCGGCAAGCTGCGCATCGGGGAATCGGTCCACGAAATCCTCGAATGCGACCTGAAACTCGAAAACGACGCCATCCCGCTGCTGAAAGACGCAATGGAATATGCCGAAAGCGTCCGCGACTATGGCAGCCGCGACCTGTTCGGCAAGATCCTCAACAATGAGGAAGAACATGTCGATTATCTGGAAACCCAGTTCGACCTGATCGAGCGCATCGGCATCGAGCGCTACACAATGCTCCAGTCCGAAGCCAACGGCTCGAAGGCGCAGGATTAGTCAGGCCGAGGCGCTGCGCCCTTGCGGGAAGCAGCGCCTTGCCTCTCCTACCCTCTCAGAACGCCGCCTGTGCCCTTGGCGACCGAGGCAACGACCTTGTCCATCAGGGCCTGGATGTCTTCATCCTTCAGCTTTTCCTGCGGCTGCAGCGTCATTTCGAACGCGACCGATTTCTGCCCTTCCGGCACGCCTGTGCCCTCATAGACATCAAACACGTCAACGCGGGTGATCAGCTTCTTGTCCGCGCCCTGCGCATGGCGCACCAGGTCTGAGGCTGGCACGGCACGGTCGACCACAAAGGCAAGGTCCCGGCGGATCGGCGTCAGCTCGGCGCGCTCGAATACCGGCTTGGTTTTCGTGTTCTTCGCCTTCATCTGCGGCAGCGCGTTCAAATTCAGCTCAAAACCATAGACCGGCCCATCCACGTCCAGCGCCTTCAGCACGCCGGGATGCAACTGACCGAAATGCGCCACCGTCACTTTCGGGCCGAGCTTCAGGCTCGCCGCCTGCCCCGGATGCCAGTGCGGCTGGGCGGGCGCAGCAACCTGGAACCGGTCACCCGGCTGGCCCAGCGCATCCAGCACCGCGAACAAATCCGCCTTCGCGGCATAGGAATCATAGGCCGCCGGCGTGCCCTGCCAGTGNCGCTCATTGAACGGACGCACCAGCGCAGCCACAACGGTGCGCTGGTCTTTCGGGCCATCGCCCAGATANATCGGCCCGGCTTCGAACAGGCGCACGCCGCGCTCACCATGATTGGCCGCGCGCTGCGCCGCCTTGGCCAGATTTCCGAGCACGGAGGGGCGCATATAGTCNAGATCGCTGGCGACAGGATTGGCCACGACCAGCGCATCGCTTGTCTTGCCAAACAGCGCCGCATCATCCTTCGCCATGAAGCTCCAGCTGACCGCCTCAAGGAAGCCTCGGGATGCCATCACCCGCCGGGCCGCACGTACGCGGGCCTGCATCGGTGTGGTGATCGCCTTCACGCCGCCTTCAGGCGCTGGCAGCGATGTTGTCGGCAACTGGTCAAACCCGACCAGCCGAGCCACTTCTTCCACAATGTCCGCAGACTGCTCCATGTCGAACCGGAACGTTGGCGGCGTCAGATACCAGGCGTCTCCCGCATCCTCGATGCCAAACTCCAGATCCTTCAGCATCCGCCGCATATCGGCCGGTTTCACGCTGAGGCCTGTCAGGCGCTCGACATCTGCTGGATAGAAGGTGACTTTCTTGGTGTTGACCGGCGCTTCGCCAGCCAGGTTCGGCTTCGACACAACGCCGCCGCCATACTCCACGATCAGCGCAATGGCGAGGTTCAGCCCGTCCATACAGCTATGCGGATCTACGCCGCGCTCGAAACGATAGCGCGCATCGGAATGAATGCCGGTTGCGCGGCCCGTGCGGGCTGTGCGCAGCGGATCAAACCATGCGCTCTCAATGAACACGTCGACCGTCTCATCCGACACGGCGGTGGACTCGCCCCCCATCACGCCGCCCAGACCGATGGCGCCGCTATCATCTGCGATGACACACATCTCTTCGGAGATGTCATACGTCTTGCCATCCAGCGCGGCGAGCTTTTCGCCCTTGCGGCCAAGGCGCGCCACGACCGGGCCTGACAGCTTCGCGGCGTCATAGGCATGCAGCGGACGAGCCCGATCAAGCGAGATATAATTCGTCACGTCGACCAGCAGGGATTTCGGCTGAATACCAACGGCCTTGAGACGCTGCTGCATCCAGTCCGGCGACGGACCATTCTTGACGCCCACGATTACGGCGCCCGCGAAGACCGGACAAGCCTCCGGCGCGTCCAGCTGGATCTGGACCGGGCATGGCTTGGTGCCAACAACTTTCTTGAGCTCCGTGCGCAGGAAGCGCCCTGCCCCGGCCGCGGCCAGATCGCGTGCGATGCCCTGTACACCCAGCCAGTCGGGACGGTTTGGCGTCACCTCAAAATCAATCACCGGATCATTCAGGCCCAGCGCATCTGCGGCAGGCGTGCCCAGCGCGATGGACTCGTCCAGATCGGCGATGCCGTCATGGTCTTCCCCGGCTTCGAGTTCCTTGGTGGAACACATCATGCCGTAGCTTTCGATGCCGCGAATCTTGCGCGGCTTCTTGTCCAGCGCGAAATCGAGCCCCGGAATGAACGTGCCAAGCGGTGCATAGATTGCCGTCATGCCAGCGCGGGCATTCGGCGCGCCGCAGACGATCTGCTTTTCACCATCGACCGTGTCGACCGTACACACGCGCAGCTTGTCCGCATCCGGATGGGGTTCAGCAGCCTTGACCTTGCAGACCGTGAAGGCGGCAAGCTTCTCGCGGGGGTCTTCGACCTCTTCCACTTCGAGACCGGCTTTCAGCATCAGGCCCAGAATATCGTCCAGCGTCGCCTTGGTGGCGAGGTGGTCGTTCAGCCAGGAAAGGGTGAATTTCATCGTCTATTCCACTTCAGCGGTCATATCGGTTTCGGGCTTGGGCACGTAATTCGCCAACGCCTCAAAGACATCTTCGTCGCTGCGTTCGCAGCGTTTGACAGGCTCGGCGCGCGACATGGTCGTCCCCATGTTCAGGCCGGTCGCGGTCCAGCATTTGTTGAACACCGAACAATAGCAAATCTCCACATCCAGCGCGCTCCAGGCCAACGCGGCCGCATCGCGGTCGGCGACGGATACGCGTTCGCGAGACCAGTCCACCCGCAGAGGGATCACTTCTTTACCCGGCGCTATGGCCCTGCCAATGAGGCTTGACCAGGATTGTTGGTATCCAGATGGAAACTTGTCTGCATACGGGGTCAGACTTTTGACGGGCACCCCGCCCTTCGACACATCGACACGCTCGATCAAAGCCGGGCCTACCCCGCTGTTCGANATGCGTAGCCCCATTGAGACCATCTCGGGGGAAGATGACACAAAACCCTCGATCTGTACGACAGGATAGACGGCGCCATGCTGCTGCGCGCGCATCACGCGGCCCTGGTCCCANGCGATGAAGACGGCAATCGCGCTGGTCAGCACCGCGCAAATCGCAATCAGCATCTCAACCTTGTTGCCATTGCCCATGGACGTGTCCTCAGCTCAAGCCGCCACTGACGCTCGGCGTACTCCACGGCGCAAAGCCATAGTGGCGCGTCCATTGCGGGTCAGCCTCGAAGTATGGGCGCAGNTCCGGCATGCCGTANTTCAGCATGGCCAGGCGGTCGACACCCATGCCGAAGGCAAAACCCTGATATTCGTTCGGGTCGATGCCGCAATTGCGCAGNACGTTCGGATGCACCATGCCGCTGCCGAGGATCTCCATCCAGCTGTCGCCGGCACCAATCTCGATCGTCTCGCCCTTGCGGGTATATTTCACNTCCATCTCTGCCGATGGCTCGGTGAAGGGGAAGAAGTGCGGNCGGAAGCGCGCCTCGACATTATCCACTTCGAAGAAGGCCTTCACGAAGTCGATCAGGCAGCCCTTCAGATGGCCCATATGGATGTTCTTCTCGATCACGAGNCCTTCGACCTGATGNAACATCGGCGTGTGGGTCGCGTCCCAGTCATTNCGATAGACCCGGCCNGGCACCAGAATNCGGATCGGCGGCTTCTGGCTCATCATCGTGCGGATCTGAACCGGAGACGTGTGCGTGCGCAGAACCTTCGCCTCATCGCCTTCCAGTGCATGCATGAAGAAGGTGTCGTGCGTCTCGCGCGCCGGGTGGCCTTCCGGNAAATTCAGCGCGGTGAAATTGTGCCAGTCGTCTTCAATGTCCGGCCCTTCGGCGACGGTGAAGCCCATATCGCCAAACACGGCGGCGATTTCCTCGAACACCTGCATCACCGGGTGCAGNGCGCCGGCNACCGGGCCAGCCTTCGGTGGCAGGGACAGNTCAACCGTCTCGCTCGCCAGCTGGGCCTCAAGCGCCGCGTCCTCCAGCGTCTCCTTGCGGGCGCGGATCGCGGCATCAACGCGAGTCTTCAGCGCNTTCAGCTTCGGGCCATTCTCCTTGCGCTCCTCGGGGCTCATCTTGCCCAGGGAGCTCATCAGGCCAGACACCCTGCCCTTCTTGCCAAGCTCGGCCACACGCACCTGTTCCAGCGCGGCAAGATCGGCAGCTGCCTCAACTGAGGCGAGCGCCTCTTTCTCGATCGTCGTGATATCGGACACTGGGGTCGCTTCCCTTTACTGTTCGAGCGGGCTTTTTAGGCGCTTCGGCGGCGCATGCAAACGCCCTTAAAGAAAAAGCCCGGCTTTGACGGCCGGGCTTTGTCACTTGTGCCTTTCAGGCAGGTTAAGCGAGGGCAGCCTTGGCCTGTTTGACCAGGGCGCCAAATGCTTCCGGCTCGCGCACGGCAATNTCGGCCATGACCTTGCGGTCGACCTCAATGCCGGCTTTCGTCAGGCCGTTGATGAACTGGGAGTAGTTCATCTCGTCATCATGGATGCGCACAGCGGCGTTGATGCGCTGGATCCAGAGCGAGCGGAACTTCCGCTTCTTCACCTTGCGGCCGACATAGGCGTACTGACCGGCTTCCCAGACAGACTGGTGCGCGATGCGGAACGTATTCTTGCGGCGGTTACGGAAACCCTTTGCCTGCTTCAGGATTTTCTTGTGGCGGGCGTGGGCGGGAACTTTGTTACGTGAACGGGGCATCTAGGCCTCCTAAATCAAGATCTGAACGGAAACGGGCCTAGAGGCCGTAGGGCAGGAATTTCTTCACAACGCGAGCCACATCAGCTTTCGCAGCGACTTTCGTGCCGCGGTTCTGGCGGATGTACTTGGAATTGTGGCTGATCAGACGGTGACGCTTACCTGCGACGCCGTGCTTCAGCTTTCCGGTTGCCGTGATCTTGAACCGCTTTGCAGCGGCCTTTTTGGTCTTCATCTTCGGCATTTCATGTCTCCTGTATGCGAGCTCTCACCGTAAAGGCGGCCCAAGGTTCATGAGCTGGAGGGCATGCCGTTCGCCCAAACCGCTCGGAAGAGGCGGCTTATGACGGATCAGGACCGGAGAATCAAGAGGCCAATATGCTGTTACTGCGGGGGATTTCGCATATGGCTTGCCGCAACTTGCCAGCAACCGTAAGGTCCACCCTTGTTATAAAGTTTCAGGGGCAGATTTCATGCGCACACTCCTCCTCGCCGCCTGTATGGCGGTCTTCGCCTTGCCGGGCCTCGCCGACGACACCGCCAATGGCAAGACAGACCCTGCCGACATCCCGGACGCGCAGGTGTTCACGTCTGACCACTCGCTGCGCCTCGGCTCAAAAACCGTGAAATACAGGACCGTCGCCAGCGAAACCTATCTGCGCAACGAAAAGGACGAGCCGACGGCCTCTGTCTTTTCTGTCGCCTATGTCGACACCAGCACGACCAGTGCCGCGCAGCGCCCGGTGACCTTCGTGTTCAATGGGGGGCCGGGCTCTGCCTCGCTCTGGCTGCACATGGGCGCCTTCGGGCCGAAACAGGTCCTCACCCCGTCAGACGCCTCTGATGTGGGCGCACCGCCCTACACGATGCGGGACAATCCCAACTCCCTGCTGGATGTCACCGATCTCGTTTTCATTGATCCGGTCGGCACGGGCTATTCCCGCCCGCTGGGTGAGACGGAGGGCAAGGAATTCTACGGCGTGAATGAGGATGCCGAGAGCATCGCTGAATTCATCCGCATCTGGCTGACCGAGAATGGCCGCTGGAACAGCCCGAAATACCTCGCCGGCGAAAGCTATGGCACCACGCGCGCCGCCGCACTGACCGAAAAGCTGCAAGGCGGCTGGAACGGCATCGGCCTGAACGGCGTGATCCTGATATCCGCAATCCTGGATTTCCAGACCGCCCGTTTTGCGCCGGGCAATGACACCGCCCACCTCGCCTTCTTCCCCACCGAAGCCGCCACCGCCTGGCATCATGGCAAGGCCAACAAGGCCAAGTGGAACAATGATTTCGACACGTTCATCGAAGACGCGCGCAATTATGCCACCGATACGCTGGCCCCTGCCCTGATCCGTGGCTCAACGCTGAGCGAAGCCGACGAGATTCGCATCGCGCAGGAAATGAGCGATTTCATCGGCCTGTCACCGGAATGGATTCGTCTTGCCAATCTGCGCGTTGATCCGCATCGCTTCCGCAAGGAACTCCTGCGCCGCGAAGGCTATACGGTTGGCCGCTTCGACAGCCGCTACAAGGGCGTGGATAGCGAAGGCACGGGCGAGACGCCAGAGAATGATCCGTCCGGCTACGGCATGGATGTCGCCTATGTCGCCGCGATCAATGACTATCTGACCCGTGAATTGAAAGTGGACTTCACCCGTCCGTACAAGGTGCTGACAGGCGAGCCAGGCTCCCAGTGGAACTGGAGCGTCAACCAGCAGGGCTGGCCATCCTATGTCAATGTCGCCCCCTGGCTCGGCAAGGGCATGCGGGAGAACACCGATCTGCGCGTCCTGCTGGCCTCCGGCTGGTATGATCTGGCCACGCCATTCTTCGGAGCAGAAATGTCCCTGCGCAAGAATGGCGTCGTGCTCGATCGGGTCGAGTTCGACTATTATGATTCCGGCCACATGATGTATCTCGCCGAAAGCGACGGCAAGAAACTGTCCGATGACGTGCGGGACTTCATCCGCGCCGGTCAGTAGTCCAGGCAGGAAATTCGCGTCAGACCGGGGATGGGCTGCCCGCCTGTCCCCGGCCTGAACGCAAGCGTCACCGGCGATTCCGCCTTCCCAATCCGACAGCCATTCGCGTCGTGCATTCTGTCCCCGTCATTCCGGTGCCTGGCGTCATCGGAATGGGGATTTGACGAATCCCGGTGAGCGGAAGAGGCAGGGTCGCTACCTGTATACTTCCTGACTACCTCCTGTTTCGCGGCCTCGTCTCTCCGCTCGCAACACACAAAAAAACCGGAGGGCTGGTGGCCCGTCCGGCTTTTCGTGCTGGTTTGTGTCAGCGGCAATCAGCGTGGTGCGAGCACCATGGTCATCTGACGGCCTTCGAGTTTCGGCTCCAGTTCCACTTTCGCCGTTTCCTCGAAATCGGTCTTCACCCGGTTCAGCAATTCCATGCCGAGATGCTGGTGCGCCATTTCACGTCCGCGAAAACGCAGGGTGACTTTCACCTTGTCGCCGGCCTCGAAGAAGCGCGCCATCGCTTTAGCCTTCACGCCATAATCATGCGTGTCGATATTCGGGCGCATCTTGATCTCTTTGAGTTCGGAAGACTTCTGCTTTTTCTTCGCAGCGGCCTTCTTCTTGCGCTCTTCGAACCGAAGCTTGCCATAGTCGAGAATCTTGACGACGGGCACTTCCTGGTTGGGAGATACCTCCACGAGATCCATTGCGGCTTCCCGGGCTGCGTCCAGCGCAGCCGTCAGGGGCATCACGCCCTGCTTTTCACCGTTCTCATCAATCAAGAGAACCTTGGCGGCGCGAATGTCATCATTGATACGTGGGCCGGCGGACTTCTGTGGTCCCCCGGTGTCTGGTCTGCGAGCTATGGCGAATCTCCTTTATCGCTGTTTCAGTTATGCTGAATATGCCCATTATTGTTGGGATCTTCAAGGCGGACGGCCATTCTACACTTCAGCCGCCACGTCAAGATGGCAGCACACCCAGCGCGCGGACCGACTGCCACACATCATCCACGCTCAGTTCGGCCAGCGTCGGCGCGGAATTGATGATGATCGTCTTCGCGCCGCGCGGGGCGGCATGGTCGGGATTGCTCTCTGTCAGGGCGAACAGGGCGACGCCGGGCGCCCCGGCAATCGCGGCCATGTGCATCGGGCCGGTATCATTGCCCACGACAAACAGCGCCTTCTCCGCAAGGGTCACGATCTGGAACAGGTCCGTGCGCGTGGTCAGGCTTTTGGTGCGCGGTTCCTTTCGCACGATCTCATGGGCCAGCTGGCCCTCGGCCTTGCCGCCAATGATGACCGGTGTGATGCCCGCATCTGCAACCCGTTTCGCCAGTTCAGCATAGTTCTCGACCGGCCAGCGCTTTGCCTCCCGATGGGCGGAAGCGCCCGGAATCAGCAGCATGTAGGGTTCTTCCAGGCTGAAATAGGCCGGCTGAAGGCGCGGCGCATCTCTCAGCTTCGGGCGCACCCAGGACAGGTCCGGCTTGGGCGCGCTATTGCCTAGCCAGCGGCCATCCGGTGCGACGCCCGCCACTTCCAGCTGCTCGGCCAGACGGTCAATTGAGTGCATCGTCTTGCGCTCGGCATTGTCATGAAAGAAGGCCGCCTTCTCATGATGGCCGGACCAGAGCGGTGCCTTGCCGGTCTTGTTCAGGGCAGTGAAATAATTCTTCGTCCGGCCGCTGGTCTGGAAATCATAAATGATATCGTACCTTGCCTTGCGAATGCGCGAGATCAGAGCCGCCGTGGCCTTCATCGTTTCCGGGCGACCATCCGTCTCCACGGCATCGACATAGGGGCAAAGCTCGGCAAATCCCTTGTAGGGCGGCGTGGTCAGCAGCGTGATGCGCGCTTTCGGGTGATGCTCACGCACAGCTTTCATCGCGCCGAGGGCCAGCACGAAATCGCCCAGCGCGCTGAGCTTGATCACAAGAACATTCTCGGCAGCCTCGCCCGGATTGACCGGACTGGCCGATTTGACCGATTTCGCCATTCGGGCCTCGATTTCCCCTATTCCAGCAAGGTCTTATAGACCCCGAGGGTCGCGGCCTGAAGCCCCCGTTTTGAGTAATGTTGCCGAATATGCTGCTGACCGGCCCGTCCCATGCCATCCCGGGCCAGCGGACCGACCGACAACAGCGCCCGGATCGCCCCTGCCAGCGACTGCGCATTGCCCGGCTCGACCCGCGCGCCGGTCTCCCCTTCGATCACTGTTTCGCGCCCGCCGCCATGATCGGAGACGATCACCGGCTTTGCCATCGCAGACGCCTCCGCCGCCACACGCCCGAAGGCTTCGGGCCGCACGGAGGGGGCCAGCACAATATCGCTCGCCAGATAGGCCGCCGGCATGTCCGAAATATGCTCCGACATGATCACACCGCGGTCGAGCCCATGTGCGACCACAGCCTGTTCCAGCCGCTCGACATAGCCCTTGCGCCCCTGTGCATCACCCGCCAGCACAAGCACCAGCTTTTCCCGCTCGTCTGGCGCCAGCATCGCCAACGCCTCAATGGCGACCAATTGGCCTTTCCATTCCGTCAGCCGTCCGGGCAGCAACAGGATCATGCGTGGATCGTCCACCAGGCCGAGCCCCTCGCGAATGGCCTTCACCCGCGCCACTGGCACCGCGGTCGGGTCGAATGCCTCAAGGTCCACGCCGCGCGGAATGGTGACAACCTTCTCAAACGGCACGCCATGCTCTGTCTTCACATGCTCGGCAATCCATTGCGAATTCGCGATCACCAGGTCCCCCTTCGCCATGACGGAATTGTACCGCTTCTTCAGCTTGGTCTTGCCGGAATAGGCGCCGTGATAGGTGGTGACAAAGGGCACGCCCATCGCCTGCGCGGCCCAATAGGCGCTCCAGGCTGGCGCGCGCGAACGGGCATGGACCAGATCCACATGCTCCTGCGCGATCAGGCGCTTCAACTTGCCTTCATTCAGTTTCAACGTGATCGGATTCTTGGATTTCGCGTCCATCCGGATCAGTTCCCCGCCCAGCGCCTCGAACGCCGCTTCCTGCCGTCCGCCCCGGCTGGCCAGCAACGCGCGCCCGCCCGCCTGAATGATGGCTTCGGTGACTTCCAGCACAGTCCGCTCTACCCCACCGGCAGAGAGTTCCGGGGCCACTTGCAGGATGGTCTTGCCGGTCAGGTCCGGAAAATCGGGCAAGGCGAATTCCCTCCACTCGCTTGACAGGCGAAACAGATGGAGGAACGGGAGAGGAATGACAACGTCCTATTTCACCTCACCCGAAGGCCGACGCCTTGCCTATCGCGCCACGGCCCCTTCCCGATCCGGTCTCACCTTTGTCTGGCTGTCTGGCTTCAAATCCGACATGAGCGGCACCAAGGCCACCGAGCTGGAAAGCTGGGCCATTGAAGCCGGGCACGGCTTTCTCGGCTTTGACTATTCCGGTCATGGCGAGTCCGATGGCGCATTCGAGGACGGCACCATCTCTGACTGGCGCGCCGATGCGCTCGCCGCAATCGACACGCACAGCGCCGGGCCGGTCGTTCTGGTCGGCTCCAGCATGGGCGGNTGGATGGCGCTGCTCTCTGCCCTCGCCCGCAAGGACCGCGTGGCGGGACTCGTCCTGATCGCGCCCGCGCCGGACTTTACCGAAAAACTGATGTGGCCGGAATTCTCCGCCGAGGCGCAGGCCGAGATCATGGAAAAAGGTTTCACGCTGCGCCCGTCCGATTATGACGAGCCCTACACCATCACCCGCGCCCTGATCGAGGATGGCCGCACCTGGCAAATCCTGGACGCGCCGATCGAACTGAATGTGCCGGTACGCATTCTCCAGGGCATGCAGGATGTGGATGTTCCGTGGAAACATGCCGAACGGCTGGTCACCGCGATCACGAGCGACGACCTCGTCTTTACCCTGATCAAGGATGGCGACCACCGCCTGTCACGCGCTCAGGACATTGCGCGACTGAAAGCGACATGCGGCGATATTGCGGCGGCCCTCATCGACTGACCTTTCCCCGAGTTAATCGGAACAATGGCCGCGGCCAAACATTGATTTTGTGCAGGACGGGATGATCCGTCCGCCCGCGCTCCCTCACCACGGGTCGCAGCGTGGTTGCAACACAAGATCAAGGAGACATGCTTCATGTCAAACCAACGCGCACAAGGTCGAAAAATGGCAATCCTCGCCGCAGACGGCTTTGAGGAAATAGAGCTGACCAGCCCGAAGGAAGCCATTGAGTCCGCAGGCGGTGAAACCAGAATCGTATCGATGGAAAAAGGCTTCATCCACGCCAACCAGCACCGCGAGCATGGCGACAAATACAAGGTTGACCTCTCACTGGACGAGGCCAAGGCGGAAGACTTCGACGCGCTGCTTATCCCCGGCGGCCTGTTCAGCCCGGACGCTCTGCGCACGAACGAGCCGGCAAAGCAATTTGCATCGGACTTCTTCAACCAGAAGAAACCCGTCTTCTCCATCTGCCACGGCCCACAAGTCCTGATCTCAGCGAATTTGGTCAATGGCCGCGAGGTCACCGGATTCCCGGCGATCCAGCAGGATCTGAAGAACGCAGGCGGTATCGTCAGAGACGAATCCGTCGTGGTCGATGGCGGACTGGTCACCTCCCGCTCCCCGGACGATCTGGGAGATTTCAACGCGAAGATCGTTGAAGAAATCTGTGAAGGCAAGCACGAGCGCCAGCGCGACTCGGTCACCGCATAACAGAAACGAATCCCCTTGACCTGCCCCCTCTCAATGAGGGGGCTTTTCTATGCTCCGTCCTCTGATTTCCAGACGGCCGCCAACCCCTCCCGATAGGTCGGGAATGCCGGTNGCCAGCCAAGCGCAGACTTCGCCCGCGCATTCGAGACGCGCTTGCATTCCGCATAGAAACTCCGCGCCATCGGGCTCAGCCCTGCCTCTTCGAATGGCACTTCCGGGGGCGGCGCAATGCCCATCAAGTCGGCCGCATAGGCAGTCACATCCTGCGGCGGCGCAGGCAAATCATCGCACAGATGGAAGATGCCGTGCAGATTCGGCCGTTCAAACAGCGCGTCCAGTCCGCTCGCAATATCGTCGACATGCACGCGAGAGAACACCTGTCCCGGCTTCACCGCACGATGCGCCTTGCCGTCCCGCAATTTCTGGAAGGGAGACCGCCCCGGCCCGTAAATGCCCGGCAGGCGGACAATCCGCGCCGCGCCGTCCGTCGCGTCCATCCATTGCCGCTCTGCCAGAACGCGCGCGCGGGCGCGGTCAGATCCCGGATTGACCGGACTCCACTCCATCGCCCAGCCGCCATTGAGGTCTCCATAGACACCCGTTGTGGAGAGATAGGTAACGCTGGCCGCGCCGGGCTCAGCGTAGGTCGCCGCACGCGCGGCGGGGCAGCCGTCTGCATCCGGCGGCAAGGTGACCAGCCAGTGCGCGCCTTCGGGAATGTCCGGCAGGCCTTGCCCGTCCCAGACCTGCGCGGCGATACCATCTGCTTTCAAGGCCGCCGCCTTTTCCGCGCTGCGAACGGTGCCCGCAATGCCGATTCCACGGGATTTCAGCCGCCCCGCCAGCTTCAGGGCGCTATAGCCCAGCCCGAAAACAAAAAGCAGAGATGTCGTATCTGTCATTTGCGCTGGCCGCTCCTGTCGGGTCTAAGACCCCGTACTACAGTTTCCGGAGCCTTTGATCCATGTCCATCCTTGCCCTGGCCGTTGCTTCCTTCGCCTTGTCGCAATCTGCAGCCAGCGCCACAGTCGACACGCGCGAGGCAGAACGGCTGAAGGCGTGTGTCGCCAAAATCGAGGTGGACGCTGAAGAAGCCTATGAGGATGGGCTCGCCTGGACCTATCAGGGCAACCGCCCCGGCGCGCGCCAGTGCACCGCCCTCGCCCTGATCGCGCTGGGCCGTGAGGATGAGGGGGCGGCGCGCCTTGAACAACTCGCCAACTCCGTGGATGGCGGAACGATAGAGCAACGCGCCGAATACCTGACCCAATCGGGCAATGCCTGGCTTCAGGCCGGCGCACCGGAAGCGGCCATCGTGACGTTCACCAACGCACTGAAACTGAAGCCCGGCGTGCCGGACCTTCTGGTCGACCGCGCCAGCGCGCATTTGATGCTCGGCAATTGGGAAGATGCCAAATCTGATCTCGACAGCGCCCTGTCACGCGCGCCAAGCATGGCCATTGCGCGCCAGCTTCGCGCCGAAGCCCATCTCAATCTCGACCAGCTGGACCTCGCCATGACGGATATAGACGCCGCCATGGCTGCCGATCCGGAAAACATCGACACGCTGGTCCTGCGTGGGCGTGTGCGCGAGGCCATTCGCCTGTCCGAAGTGCGTGTACTCAGCCCGGATATTGTGGACTGAGTTTCAGTCCTATTCCGGCTCGGGTAGAGCCATCAGGCCCCGGGCGGTCATCCATCCCACGAACTGGTCAAACCAGGCGTCCGCCGTTGCGCCGCGCTTGTACGACCCGAAACCGTGTCCCCCATTTTCATAGAAATGCAGCTCGACCGGCTTGCCTGCGGCGACCCATGAATCGACGAGACCAAAGCCCTGCCGCCCGAACAGGGAATCATCCGCCGCCAGAGCTGTGAACAGCGGCGGCGCGTCTGCCGGCACATCGACCGAAGTCATCGGTCCATAAATNTGCCCGATGAAGTCTGGCTTGGGCGCGTCACTTTCATCAAGGGTGACCGCCATCGTCGTGATCGCCCCNGCTGAGAAGCCGAGCATNCCGATACGGTCTGTATCNATGCCCCAGTCTTCGCTTNGGGCCTCNACCAATCGCAACGCCGCTTGCGCATCCTCNACGGCCGCCGGAATGCCCTGCATGGCATCAATCGGCTCCATATCCGGTGTCGGCGCAAAGATACGCTGGATATGTTCCGAGAGCTCCTCCTCAGGTACCGGCGTTTGCATTGTGCGGTATTTCAGAACGAAGGCCGCAACCCCCTGCTCTGCCAGCCATTCCGCTATGGGGTAGCCCTCATTGTCGATGGACACGAACTGGAATGCACCGCCGGGCACCACAATCACCGCCGCGCCATTCGCTTTCTCCGGGTCCGGCAGGACAGGCAGCAATGTGGGATGATTGACGTTGCGCACCCAGCGCTCTGTGCCGATGCTCGTCCATATCTCCGTATTCGCACCGACCGCCTCCGGATCAATGAGCGGGANCGCCCCCTCNTCCACTTGCGCAGGAACACGGGTCATGCCCTGCNCNTGGGCAGTAGCCGGGATCGCGGCGACACACAGCGTGAGTGCGAATAAGCAGGTCCGGATCATGAGGGGCCCCTTTCAGAGATCAGCCATAACGCGATTGCAGCATGGCCCAGGCCGCCCGCAGGCCGCAAGGTGCGCCGCCTTCTGGCCGTCCATATTTTCCGAGCCGCCAGGCCCAGACATCGAAATGCATCCAGCTCGGCGCGTCGACGAACTGTTTCAGGAACAAGCCCGCCGTGATGGANCCGGCAAACCGGCCGCCGGAGTTCACAAGATCGGCAATCGGGCTCTTGAGATCGGCGAGGTATGGGTCCCAGAGCGGCATGCGCCAGACCGGGTCGCCCGTTGCCTTTGCGCCCGCCTCAATGCCTTCGGCCAGGCTTTCGTCATCAGTATAGAAAGGCGCGAGTTCCGGCCCCAGCGCCACGCGGGCTGCGCCGGTCAGNGTGGCGAAATCGATCAGCAGATCCGGCTTTTCCTCGCAGGCGCGTGTCAGTGCGTCCGCCAGGATCAGGCGGCCTTCCGCATCCGTATTGTCGATCTCGACGGTCAGCCCCTTTCGGCTGGACAGGATATCTCCCGGACGGAANGCGTCGCCCGCAACGGCGTTCTCGACCGATGGCACATACAGCTTCAGATGCACCGGCAGGTTCGCGCTCATGATCAGGTGCGACAGCGCGATCACATGCGCGGAACCGCCCATATCCTTCTTCATGATGCGCATGCCGGAACCGGGTTTGATGTCGAGACCGCCGGAATCGAAGGTGACCCCCTTGCCGACCAGCGCCACGCTCGGATGNGACGGGTCGCCCCATTCCAGNTCCATGAAGCGCGGTTCGTACACAGCGGCGCGGCCCACAGCGTGGACCATTGGATAATTGTGGGCCAGCAAATCGTCGCCAATAATCGTCGTCAGTTTCGCGCCGAAGCGTTCTGCCGTGTCGGAAATTGTCGCCTGAATATCCTGTGGGCCCATATCGGCCGCAGGCGTGTTGACCAGATCGCGCAGCAACGCGCAGGCATCCGCCTCACGGCTCAGCGCGTCGGCATCCTCGCTTTCCGGAATGACGAGCTTTGGTGGGGTCGCCTTGTCCTTGAGGTAGCGNTCAAACCGGTACGCGCCGTCAGCCCAGCCAGCAGCGATGTTCTTGAACGGCATGCCGCCACTTTCGGCGACAGAATACGACCCCTTGGGCAGCTTCGCCGACAGGCCGGCAACAGCCAGCGCATCCGTGCCCTTGCCCAAACCATAGAGTACGCGTGACAACTCTCCCGTCTCCCCCGGCACCAGCACGATCTGACCGGCCGCTCCTGTGAATTCCTGTGCCTTGGCCAGCGCTCGCGCAGATGGGAACGGATCGTTCTCCAGCTTTTTGAAGGCAGCAATTGTGTAGAGGAAGACGTCAACGGCGCCCTTTGGGTCGGCGGTGAAGCTCTTATGCATGGAATTCGGGCCTTTCGAGGCGAAGAGTTAATGAAATCTGCCGGGGCGTTAACCGATCCTTGACGCCCTGTCGGCAAGACTCACGCAGGATTAGGCCAGATACTGACCCGGAGCCCGCTCATGTCCAGAGCCAAAACGTCTTTGACTGCACTGTGCCTCGTACTGGGAGCCTGCGCGACGACGCCGGACCCGGAGGCGGAGGCTCAGGCCGAACTGGCACGCGCCATCGAAGACGCGATGACACCTGCCACGGCAGAAGAAATTGAAGCGGCCAACAATTCAGATCCGCTGACCAAGGCCAATTTCTGGGCGAATGAATACACCAAACGCCCCGAAGACCTGGACGTTGCATTGACCTTCGTCGCTGCGCTCAGAGGCATCGGCTCGAATGAACGCGCCATCGAAGTGCTGTCGCAATCCCTGATCGTACATCCGGACAATCCGGACGTGCTGATGACGCTGGGACGGGTCTTTTCCGCCGAGAACAANCTGATGGGCGCGGCACGCGCGTTNGAGAAGACGGCCATTGTCGCGCCTGACCGGGCCGAAGCCTGGTCTGCNTTCGGCATCACTCTGGACAAGATGGAACGCCATGACATGGCGCAAGCGGCCTATGACAAGGCCTTGGCGCTGGAGCCGACACGCACGTCAACGCTGGCGAATTACGGTCTGTCTTTGGCCTTGCAGGGTGATCTGCCCGCCGCCGAGGCCAAACTGCGCCTTGCAGCCGAGCAACCGAATGCGGACCTGCGGGTGACCGAAAACCTCGCGCTGATCCTGGGGCTTCAGGGCCGCTATGATGAGATGGCCGCCGTTTCCAGCCGCTTTGCACCAGAGAGCATCGTGAAGAAGAACACGGCGCTGCTGCAACAGATGATACAGCCCGTGCGGTCATGGGAAGCGCTCGAGGAGGACTCCTCCGTGCCAGCTCAACCGCCCGCTGAATTGGCAGAGCCGCCGAAAGCTGCCCCAACGCAGCCTGTCGATCAGTCCGCTGTCGGCCTTGCTGGCCCCTCCAAAGCGGAGGAAGACACCCCTGCCCCTGCACAGGCTGGCCTGAGACTTCGCCGGACACCGGGCTGATACTTCTGCCGCACACAGAAAAGCGCCCATCAGCCAAAGCCGATGAGCGCCCCTTCTGAAGTCACCCGGACCTCAGCCCCAGTCTGAATGCGTTGTCTCAATTGCCGGCGGCGACGATGCCTGGTTCTTTTCCTGAGATGCCTTGAACCCGATATAGGCTGGCCCCAGCACGACGAGGAACAGNACCGGCANGAAGAACAGAATCATCGGAACCGTCAGCTGCGCAGGCAGTGCGGCCGCCTTNTTCTCAGCAGCCGCCATGCGCATGTCGCGGTTTTCCTTGGCCATGATGCGCAGGGCGTCGCCGAGNGGCGTACCGTAGCGCTCCGCCTGTCCCAGCGCCATACAGACCGCCTTGATACCGTCATTCCCGGTACGCTTTGCGAGGTTCTCATATGCCTGACGACGCTCTGGCAGGTAAGACAGTTCCGCCACGGTCAGGCCGAACTCTTCCGCCAGTTCCGGTGATGCAGATCCGATTTCCTGACTCACTTTTGAGAAGCCAAGCTCGATCGACATACCCGCCTCAACGCAGATCAGCAGCATGTCCAGCGCATCCGGAAAGGCACGCATGATCGATTGCTGGCGCTTCTGGGCCATGTTCGAAACATAGAGGTTCGGTGCATAGAAACCTGCTGCGGCACCAAACAGCAGCGAGCCATATTTCAGCATCGGCGAGAAGCCGTGATCATTGACGAAGAAGATGTAGAAAAACATCAGCAGGGCGCCAGCGAAAGGCAGCGTCATTCGCGCAAAGTAGAAGGCTGACAATGGCCCCGGCCCCCGCAGACCGGCCTTGGACAGATTGTCGACAATGTTCGGATCTTCCAGCGCCTTGGCCAGATTCAGCTTCGACGAAATGTTGCCCACCATGGAATCGTCCGTCCGGCGAAGGCCTTTCGGGTTGTCCAGTGCGGCGCGGCTCTGCTTGCGAAGTTTCTCGCGCTGTTCCGTGACCGCCTTCAGGCGCGTTTCCAGTTTGTCCGTCTGCAGATATGGCAGCAGGACAGAAATCACGGTCGCGAACACGGCGAGNGCGACCAGAAGAGCNGCAATCGCATCAGGCTTGGCGAGTGATGTAAGAATATCTCCCATCTGTCGCCCCTACATGTCGAAGTTGATCATTTTGCGCATAACGGCAACGCCCATCATCATCATGACCACACCGATGGTCAGNAAGAGATGGCCCGTATCCGTCGTGAACAGCTGCATCACATAGGCGGGCGTGGTCATGTAGACGAGGAAACCGACCACAAAGGGCAACGCGCCGATGATCATGGCCGACGCCTTGGCCTCGGACGACATGGCCTTTACCTTTTCGCGCATCATCTTCCGGGCACGAATGACGCTCGACAGATTACCCAATGCCTCAGACAGGTTACCACCTGCCTTGGACTGGATCATGAGCACGATCATGAAGAAGTTCACTTCCTGAAGCGGCACACGCTTGTAGAATGTGTTCAGCGACCGCTCGAGCCCTGCCCCCATGGCCAGATTGTCTGACAGCATAGCAAATTCAGTCCGCAGTGGCTCAGGGGATTCCCGAGAGATGATCCGGACACTTTCATTCAACGGCAAACCGGACTTCACACCCCGAACGATAATATCCAGCGCATCAGCGAACTGGTTGATCATTTTCTTGTTTCGGCCATTGGTCATGAAATTCAGGATCATGCGCGGCAAGCCAACGGCGCCAACAAAGAATGCCGAGCCAACCAGAATCGGACGGCTCTTAAGGGACACGCCGCCAATCACGAGGCCATCGAAACCAAGTGTGTAAACCAGACCTCCAATCAGGAGGCCCAGCACGAGAGAGAGCATCCAGAACGCCGCGACGGGAATATCCAGCCCGGCCTGAGTTAAGCGGGACTTCAAGTTCTGCGGTCGGATCGCCTTGCGCCGCTCCTTGTCCTGCTTGCGCATATTGTCCAGCATTTCCTGGGTTTTCTGGCGGCGCTTGGCGGTTTCGTCCATCGCCTTCCCGCGCTTGCCGGCCCCGGACCCGCCGGTGCCGATCGCCTTGGCGCGCTTCTTCGCAGCCGCGTCGGCGCTATCGCCTGTCAAGGCGAGGCCCACGCCGACAATGGTCAGGAAGGCAAGCCCGGCGATGGCATAGATGATGAGTGAATTATCCATCTATCAGGACCCCAGCTCGTCGAGAGCCACAGCCAGGTCGCGCTCAAGATTGTAATAGGACGCCCGCTCCCAGAAGCGGGGACGACCCACGCCCGTGCCGCGGTGCGTGCCTGCGACTTTTCCGTCTTCGTCTTCGCCCTCGATTTCGTACTTCAGTACATCCTGCAGCACGATGGTCTCCCCTTCCAGCCCCATCACCTCGGTGATGTTCATGATCCGGCGGGAGCCATCCCGAAGGCGAGAGGCCTGCACAACCACATCGATAGACCCGACGATCATTTCACGGATCGTCTTCGCGGGCAGCGAGAAGCCGCCCATCGTGATCATGGATTCAACCCGGCTCAGGGCTTCGCGCGGGCTGTTGGCGTGCAGTGTTCCCATTGAGCCGTCATGGCCCGTGTTCATGGCCTGCAGCAAGTCGAATGCCTCTGGTCCACGCACCTCGCCCACAATGATCCGTTCAGGACGCATACGCAGACAGTTCTTGACCAGATCCCGCATCGTGATTTCGCCAGAACCTTCAATGTTCGGCGGGCGCGTTTCGAGGCGCACGACATGCGGCTGCTGGAGCTGAAGTTCCGCAGAGTCTTCGCACGTGATGACGCGCTCGGTCGGGTCAATGAAGCCGGTCAGGCAGTTCAACAGCGTTGTCTTTCCTGAACCCGTACCGCCAGAGATCAGGACGTTGCAGCGCGAATGACCGAT
>NZ_NHCK01000032.1:0-38233 GCF_002172815.1 Hyphomonas sp. TMED31
CTTTCCCTGCGATGTCCCATCATCAACATCCTGCACATTGGGGAATTCATTAAGCGTGTTTGCCAATGAAACCGCGGCGCGTTCCAAAATTTCCGTATCATCATGGCTCAGCTCAATTGTAATTCCCGCGCCTGACCCGGGCCCGCCGCGATCCGCTTGAAAGACCAAGCTTTCTAAACCCGGTATTGTGCCAACCTCCTTACGCCATAAATTTGTAACGACAGGCGTATCAATTGGGCGGATATGTGCTTCATGAAGATAAGCACGTATGCTGACCTCGTTTTCATTGATTTCTGAATATACGCCGGTACCAAGAGTATCGCCGCCATTCTCTGCAATAACTTTTTCAATCGCGTTAATTAGTTTTTTTTCAACAGCTATGACTTTATCCTCCGGTGAACCCACTTTTAAGGTGGCCTTCGCATACGCATAATCAGCAGGAGGCGGCGCAAAAAAGACAACAGGAAGGCGTCCGCTTACGGCGAAACCGCTCATGACGATTAAAACAAATGTAAAGGCAGAAAGGGAAACATACCGAAGAGAAATTGTTTTCTTTAAAAATGGGCCGTAAATATTGGAAACAAAGTTATTGAACTTTCTGTTAAATCCTTTTTGAAAATTGATAATGGATAACAAGACAGGGTTTTTGATTTTTCTGCTCTCTTTAAATGTAAGGTGAGCAGGCAAGATAAATAAGCTCTCAATAAATGATAATGTGAATGTGCAAACAACAATCAAGGGAACGATAGCAAAAATTTTCCCCATAAAGCCTGGCATAAAAAACATTGGAAGAAATGCAACAATATTAGTCAGAACGCTCACAAAAACAGGGATAGCAACTTCGCGCGCTCCAACCACGGACGCGGCCAAGGGCTTCATACCTCGTTCACGTTTGTGATATATATTCTCGCCCACGACAACCGCGTCATCAACAACAATCCCAAGCGCAATAATAAACGCAAACATAGACACCATGTTAATGGAAAAATCCGTCATGGAAAGAAGTAGAAATGCGCCCATATAAGAAATGGGGATCCCCATGCTGACCCAAAAAGCCAGACGTATATCAAGGAAAAGCGCAAGAATAACAACAACAAGGATAAGGCCAAATATACCGTTCTTCACCAGCAATTCGGCGCGCTGCTGAAAAATGATTGATCGATCGCTCACAACGGCAATCTGCATACCACCCTCAGCGTGCTGATTAAACTCATCGACGATGGCATTCGCGGCATCGGCAATTCCATCATCTACCTGATCGACCGCTATGGCGACGATCTGGACATCTATGACATCGACTTTGAATACCTGCCGGGCGTGGACAAGCACCCCGAAGGCGCTGGCTTCAATCTGATCGATCACCTGACGCACAATGTTTATGGCGGGCGGATGAAGTATTGGGCGGACTTCTACGAGAAGCTCTTCAACTTTCAGGAAATCCGCTATTTCGACATCAAGGGCGAGTATACCGGCCTGACCTCCAAGGCGCTGACGGCGCCGGACGGCAAGATCCGCATNCCGCTGAACGAGGAAGGCGAGGGCGGCAAGGGCCAGATCGAGGAATTCCTGCGCGANTACAATGGNGANGGCATCCAGCANATCGCGCTGATCTGTGANGATCTCTATGCNTGCTATGACCGNCTGAAAGANCGCGGCGTGCCCTTCATGACNGCGCCGCCGGCCNCCTATTACGAGATGCTGGANGNGCGCCTGCCNGGNCATGGCGAAGACGTTGAGGGCCTGAAGGCCCGCGGCCTGNTGCTGGACGGCACGACCGANGGCGGCGAACCGCGCCTGCTGATGCAGATCTTTGCNCANGCNCAGATCGGCCCNGTCTTCTTCGAGTTCATCCAGCGCAAGGGCGATTACAAGGACGGCTTTGGCGAAGGCAATTTCAAGGCCTTGTTCGAAAGCATGGAACGTGACCAAATCCAGNGAGGNGCNNTGAAGGTCGAGGAAAAGGAGGACGCGTAATGACTGCTCCCGCCCCCCTGAAAGGCGTTCACCACGTTGCNTATCGCTGCAAGGATGCGAAGGAGACGGTGGAGTTCTATCGCGATGCNCTGGGCATGGATTTCCAGCTGGCCATTGCCGAGGACAAGGTGCCGTCGACCGGCGCGCATGANCCGTACATGCATGTCTTCCTGGATGCCGGAAATGGCAATGTGCTCGCNTTCTTTGAGTTGCCGACCCAGCCGGATATGGNCCGNGATCGAGAACACNCCGCAATGGGTGCAGCATATCGCCTTCCGCGTCGGCTCCCTGGACGAGTTGATGGCGACCAAGGCGCATCTTGAAGGCATGGGGCTCGACGTGCTGGGCCCGACGCATCACGGCATCTTCAAGTCGATCTACTTCTTCGACCCGAACGGCCACCGCATCGAACTCGCTGCCGACATCGGCACACCAGAGCAGATGAAGCAGCTGAAAGACGTTGCCCAGCCTATGATCGACGAGTGGAGCGCGACAAAGAAAGCGCCGAGGCATGCGGCTTGGCTACACGAAAAAATCGCAGACGAAAGCTGAACCATGAAACTCGCTACACTGAAGAATGGCGCCCGTGATGGCCGCCTTGTTGTCGTTTCGAAGGANCTGACTCGCTACACGGATGCGGCCGGCATTGCGCCGACGCTGCAGGCGGCGCTCGACAAATGGGACGTCTACGCCCCGAAACTGCAACAGCTGGCCGAGCAGGTGGAGCTTGGCTCTGTGCCGACCGCACGNTTCCACGAGCATGATTGCGAAAGCCCGCTGCCGCGTGCCTATCAGTGGGCAGACGGGTCGGCCTATATCAACCATGTCGAACTGGTGCGCAAGGCGCGCGGCGCCGAAGTGCCGGAAAGCTTCTATGATGATCCGCTGATGTATCAGGGCGGCTCTGATGCCTTTCTGGGCCCGCGCGATGCGATTCCGCTGGGTGACATGGCATGGGGCTGTGACATGGANGGGGAGATTGCGGTCATCACCGATGACGTGCCGATGGGCGTCTCTGAGGCCGANGCCGCCGGTCACATCANGCTGGTCATGCTGTGCAATGACGTNTCCCTGCGCGGGCTGATCCCCGGNGAACTGGCCAAGGGNTTCGGCTTCTTCCAGTCCAAGCCACCGAGCGCGTTCTCNCCGGTNGCCGTGACNCCGGACGAACTGGGCGACGCATGGAAAGACANCCTCGTGCACCTGCCGCTGCGCGTGGACTATAATGGCGAGCCGTTCGGCCGCGCCGAGGCCGCAGAAGACGCCACGTTCAGCTTGGCGCGGCTCGTCTCGCACGCGGCGAAGACACGGCCCCTGACGGCTGGCACGGTGATCGGTTCCGGTACAGTGTCCAACAAGGGCGCCGATGGTGACCCCGGAAAACCTGTCAGCGAGGGGGGGCTCGGTTATTCCTGCATCGCCGAAATCCGCATGATCGAGAAGATCGCCACCGGCGACTTCAAGACACCCTTCATGTCCCCCGGTGATACGGTTCGGATCGAGATGTTCGACAAATCGGGCCATTCGATCTTCGGAGCGATTGAACAAACCGTCGAGCAGGTCTAGAACGTCTGCTGCACCGCAGCATGACCAAGGGGAGGCCCGCACTTCATGGCGAGCAAGATATACAANACGGCCGCAGACGCGCTGGATGGCGTATTGTTTGACGGCATGACGATTGCCGCNGGAGGCTTCGGCCTGTGCGGNATTCCGGAACTGTCCATTGCAGCGATCCGGGACGCTGGAACGAAGGATCTGACGGTTTATTCCAACAATGCCGGCGTGGACGATTTCGGCCTCGGCCTTCTGTTGCAGACAAAGCAGATCAAGAAAATGTGCTCGTCCTATGTGGGCGAGAATGATCTGTTCATGCAGCAATATCTTTCNGGCGAACTGGAGCTGGAGTTCAACCCGCAGGGCACGTTGGCAGAGCGCATGCGCGCCGGTGGCGCCGGCATTCCGGGCTTCTACACAAAGACCGGTGTTGGCACGCTGGTGGCCGAAGGCAAGGAAGAGAAGGTCTTCAATGGCGAGACCTATATCCTGGAAGAGGGGATCTTCGCAGACCTCGCCATCGTGAAAGCCTGGAAGGCCGANACGACNGGCAATGCGATNTTCCGCAAGACGGCCCGCAACTTCAATCTGCCCGCCGCGACGTGTGGCAAGATCTGCGTCATGGAAGTCGAAGAGATTGTGGAGCCTGGTGAACTGGACCCTGACGCGATCCACCTGCCGGGCATCTACGTGCACCGCCTGGTGCAGGGCGAGTTCGAAAAGCGAATTGAACAGCGGACTGTCCGCAAGAAGGAGAGTGCCTGATGCCCTGGGATCGCGATCAGATGGCGGCGCGGGCCGCGCAGGAACTTGAAGACGGCATGTATGTGAATCTCGGCATCGGCATTCCNACGCTGGTGGCAAACCACATNCCGGAGGGTGTGAACGTCACGCTGCAATCCGAGAACGGCATGCTGGGCATGGGGCCNTTCCCGTTCGAGGGNGATGAAGATGCCGATTTGATCAATGCCGGCAAGCANACGATTACGGAGCTTCCGCAGTCTGTCTATTTCGACAGCGCGACCAGCTTTGGCATGATCCGCGGTGGCAAGATCGCGATGGCGATCCTTGGCGCGATGGAAGTGGCCGAGAATGGCGATCTGGCAAACTGGATGATCCCAGGAAAGCTCGTCAAAGGCATGGGCGGCGCGATGGACCTTGTTGCCGGAGTGGGCCGGGTTGTCGTGGTGACCGACCACGCCAACAAGCGCGGCGAGTCCAAGGTGCTGAAAGAATGCACACTTCCGCTGACAGGGCTGGGCGTGATCGACCGGATCATTACCGACCTCTGCGTGATGGATGTGGTTGAAGGTGGTCTGAAAATCGTCGAACTCGCGCCCGGCGTGACGTTGGATGAAGTGAAATCCAAGACCGAAGCAACACTCGTCGAATAATGCGGCGCTTAGCTGGTAGGTGAGGCGAGCGTCTTGAGCGTGTCGCCTGCCAGTCGCGGCACGATGCGATAGCGCGCCATCACGAAGCAATAGACGGCAAATCCCGCCAGTCCTGCTCCGGCCAAGGCGAGCAGGATGCGCCCAAAGGCTTGGGTTTCCAATATGCGAAGCGCTTCGCCGAGCCCGGCCGCACGTTCCGGGTTGGCCGAGATGCCTGCCCACAGGATCAGTCCTCCGACGATGAGCAGGACGAAGCCGTGCGCAGCGAGGCCGAAGCGCACTGCGGGCTCCAGCTTCGGGGCCATCCCCTTGCGGACAATGTCTTTCCGATAGGCGGCTTTCCAGGATTTGATGAAGAGGTAGATGGCGACGCTAAGCGTGGTGATACCGGCAGCGATCACAATGAGGCGTCCTGCGGGATGCTGCATCAGCGTGGCGCTCCAATTCTCGGCCGAGGAATCTCCGCCGCTTGCCTGCGCGCCTTTCATGAGGATGATGATCGCCGAGATGCCGAGTGCGGCATGGGTCAGGCCAGACATGATCTGTCCGGCGCGATTGGCGTAACCTTCCAGATCGTCGCCTTCATTCTCAAGGTCGAGCACACCATCCACAAGCCGCCAGAGCGTGTAGGCGAAAAGCCCGGCCGCCGTGACCCCCAACAGGATAGATCCCAATGGCTGGCGGATCAGGAAATTCAGCGCGCCAGACGTGCCTTCGGCCTCGCCGCCATTCAGCGCCGCAAAGAATGCCAGGCCGCCAACGATCAGGTAGACCACACCGCGCGCGCCATAGCCTGCGCGCATGAGCCATTCGATCGCTGTATTGGCATGGTCAGTCATTCCGGTCCTTTCCGCGTCTGACAATAAAAGCCGCTGCGCGACAATCGGTTCCCGTTGAGGCGGTTGCCGTAACGTCGGCAAATGCATAGGGTCCGCCGCGACTTCCCAGAAGAACGGACCTCCGACATGTCACAATTCTCGACCCTGACTCCGATGCCCGCAGACGCGCTGCTGGGCCTGATGGCTGCTTATCGCGAAGATATGCGCGCGGAAAAATTCGACCTTGGTGTCGGTGTCTACAAGAATGACAAGGGCGAAACGCCGGTCATGTCTGCGGTCGCCAAGGCCGAAGCGCTGATCCTCGAATCCCAGACCACCAAAGTGTATGAAGGCCCGCGCGGCAATCCGGACTATTGCGCTGCCATTGAGGCCTTTGTGTTTGGGGAGGGTGCAGCCGCCATTACAGAAGGGCGCACATTGTCCTTCACCGCGCCGGGCGGCTGTGGCGCGCTTTTCCTCGGTACGGGCCTGATGAGCCGTATGGGCGTCAAAACCGTCTGGGTGTCGAACCCGACCTGGCCAAACCATCCGAATGTCGTGCGCTTCATGGGCCTTGATGTGGCGGAATATCCCTATGCCGATCCGGAAACGGGTGAGCTGGACCTTGCGGCCATGATGGCCGGAATCGACAAGGCTGAGCGCGGCGACGGCATCATTATTCAGGGGCCTTGCCACAACCCGACCGGCATCGACCTGACGGTGGATGACTGGAAAGCCGTTGGCGAACTGGTGAAGAAAAAGGGCCTGATCGCGATGTTGGACGTTGCCTATCACGGCTTCGCCAAAGGGCTGGATGAGGACGTGAAGGGCGTGCGCGCCTTCATCGATGCGGCCGGCGAGGCGCTGATCTCCTATTCCTGTTCAAAGAATTTCGGGCTCTATCGTGAGCGTGCCGGGTGTTTCCTCGCGGTGGGAGAAACGGCCGAAGGCATCGCAGCCGCGTCGACGCATGTGGCGGCGCTCGCCCGGGCCAGCTATTCCATGCCGCCGGCACATGGCGCGGCCATCGTGGCCACTATCCTGAACAATGCTGAACTGCGCGCAGAGTGGGAAGCCGAGCTGACCCAGATGCGCGAGCGGATGATTTCCCTGCGCAAGGCGCTTGCGGATGCGCTGGTCGAGAAGACCGGGTCCAACCGTCTCGGCGCAGTGGCAAACCAGAATGGCATGTTCAGCCAGTTGCCCTTGTCCAAGGACGGGATTACGGCGATGCGCGAAAAGAGCGGCCTTTACATGCCGAACTCCGGACGGATCAATATTGCAGGCCTGAACCTGAACGACATTCCGACCATCGCGGACATCATCGCCAGAGAAGTCTAGATTTCCAGCCCCGGTGCGGCCATCTCGCTCAGCTCCCGGATCATTTCCGGCGGAGCAGGGATGGCCTTGCGGGCGTCAAGGTCCAGCGTGATCGCCGTTGCCTGCATGGTGGCCCAAGGCTTTCCGTTGGCGGGATTCATCATCCAGTGAATCAGGTTGTGCGTCTTGCCCTGCGCTCCGCCGAATGATGTGTAGAGTTCGTACAGATCCCCGGCCACGGGCATGTCATGATACCGAAGCCGGTATTCCAGAACGGCAGCGCCCATGCGCAAATCCCCGGCGGACTCGGCAACCTTCTTGCGCCAATTGTAAAGGATGTTCGGAACCGAATCCGATGTGCGGCCCAGCATCCAATAGGGATACATGTGGCCATGCACGTCGAGATGCTGAGGTGGCACAGCGCCGCGCCCGGCCAATGGTGCGCCGACCTGCTTTACGCGGTCCAGCGTGATCTCACTGTGAGGCAGTCCGGGGGCTGACATATCGATTGAGCGCGGTGCGGATTCTTCTGGCGCAGTATCTGTAACGTCGGGAATGGCCTGCCGCGTTCGGGAGCTCCACGGGAAGGGTTTGCGCATGGTCGTGTCGACATGCAGCACACGTGTTCGCATGCAGGCGGCCAGGTTGCCATCGCCGTGGCGTAGTTCCTGGTAGATCAGCGCGTCATCTTCGCCGGCTTCCAGAACGCATCCATTCATGGTCAGCGGCCTGCCGGGCAGAACTTCCCGCACGAAGCGGATGTGCTGGTCTACCGGAATAATGGTCGACGGTGAATTCGCCCGGAAGGCGTGCGGCATGCCAAGGCTGGGCGCNAATGCCGCGAGCCCTTCCACCTGCTTCTCGACATAGACGCGCACATTCATGTGCCCCATCTCGTCGCAATCCCACTGATTGCAGCTCCCCCTCCACAATGTGATCATGCAGCGCAATCCCGGCAGGTGCCGCGAACTTCGATCACGGCGCGCGTCATGGTGAAGCCGGCCGCTTCGGTTTCGGCGCGCAGGGCCTTGTTGGTCGAGGTTGCGTGCAGCTCTTCTGCGGCGTTGCAGGAATTGCAGATCAGGAACACGGCTGAATGATTGTGGCTGGCATGGCCACAGGCCACATAGGCGTTCAGGCTTTCGATCTTGTGGGCGAGACCGGTTTCCTGAAGGAAATCAAGCGCGCGGTAGATGGTTGGCGGTTTGGCAGAGCCTTCTCCGTCCAGATTGTCCAGCAAATCATACGCTTTCGCCGGTTCCGGGCTTTCCAGGAGCAGCCGGAGCACCTTGCGGCGAATTCGCGTCATTTTCAGTCCGCGACGCGCAACCAGCGTCTCTGCTTCGTTCAGGAAAGCGTCCACATCCTGCGGGCTGCAGGGCGTATTCGCATGAAGAGGTGTGTCTGCGTGGGCCATGGCCGCAATGTCGTGTGTTTTGCCCTGAATGTGAAGGCCTCTGTCGTCAGCTTTCCCCGAGAACGCCTCTAGACGGAGTCTGCAAATCACCTGAGATTCTCCACAAAGGCGAACAACAAGGAAAATGAAATGGCATTGTCGGAGCGTGAAGGACTGGAATTGTGGCGACGCGCTGTAACGGCGTCTGTCCGGTCTGATGCGCCGGACCTGACAGCGCGTCAGCAGGCCATTCTGATGACCATCGCGCTGACGCCCGGCCCGCATACGGTGCGAGGGCTCGCTGAGCATCTCAACATTGCCAAGCCAGCCGTTACCCGGGCGCTGGACGCCCTGTCGCGTCTGGACTTCATCCGCCGCATCAAGGACGACACCGATCTCCGCAACATCTTTATTGAGCGCACACCGGCCGGTATGGCGTATTTGCGGACATTCTCTGGCCTTGTTCTTGCGGCAGCATCTGGCAAGGATGATCAGCAAATGGCGCCGAAGCATCGCGGGAACACAAATGCTGCTGCCTGACGCGCCCGTATTCGGGAACAGGCATGCCGACATTTGACGACAAGAGACTGAAGCGACCCGACGGCGAAGCAACAGCTTATCAGGTGACTGCAGGCGTGGTCGCCGTACGCCAGGCACCTCAGCCGGATGCCCGATTGGAAACGCAGGCCCTGCATGGGGAAATCGTCGACGTGTTCCGCGAGGAAGGCGAGTTTGGCTATGCGCAGTGTCGCCGCGACCGATATTGCGGATGGGTGCTTATGGAGGCGCTGTCTGCACCGACCTTGCCAGTTACCCACAAGATTATCTCGCCGCGCACGCATTGCTATAGCGAGCCCGATCTCAAATCGGCCCCGCACTTCCTGTTGAGCCAGGGCGCACGGCTGTGTGTCAGCGGGACGGAAGGGGATTGGCTCCATTCCGATCGCGGTGGATGGGTGCACAAGCGCCATGTGGCTCCTGTCGGAGCCCTTCAAGATGATCCGGTGGCGGAAGCCGAGCGATTTCTTGGCGCGCCTTACTTATGGGGCGGACGCGAAAGCCTCGGGATTGATTGCACGGGACTGACCCAGCAGGCCTTCGAGGCCGTGGGAATCATGCTGCCGCGTGACAGCGACATGCAATATGAATGGAGCGGGCAGGGCGTCCCTGACTGGCGCGCGCCAAATGCCCTGCGGCGCGGTGATCTGTTCTTCTGGAAAGGCCATGTCGGGATCATGACCGATAGCGAGCATTTGCTGCATGCCAATGCGTGGCACATGGCCGTGGCGGTCGAGCCGCTGGAATCTGCCGTGACCCGTATCGCAAACTATTACGCCGAGCCCATTGGGGCCCGGCGCATAGACGTTTCTGCTGAAAGACGGCGCCAGCCTGACTGGTTGTCCAGCCAGTAGCGCAGAAGACGGTCTTATTCGTCTTCTTCTTCAGTCTCTGTCGGTGCAATTTCTTCAAAAGCGTCTTCAGCTGTCTCGGTTGCTGCATCAGCGCTTTCTTCGACGGCCTCGGCAACTTCATCAGGAATGGTGACGGTTTCGCCAACATCGCCGTCATTCGGGCCGGTGCCATCGACGGAGTCAACCGTTTCAACTTCGCCCGTCGCAAGCGTCGGGTTATCCATGTCGTCCACACCGTCTACGGGCAGAGCGGCGTCTACGGCATCGCCTTCAGCCGTCTCTTCGCCCTCAGCCGGAAGCGGCTCGGGGAAGGCAGGAGGGTTGTCGGTGTAAGAGGCCAGATAGGCGATCACGTTGATGCGGTCGTCATCGCGGCGCAGGCCAGCGAACGACATTGTTGTGCCGCGGGCGTAGCCGGCTGGATTGTAGAGCCACTCATTGAGCGCCTCATAGGTCCATTCTCCGTCCATGCCGGAAAGGGCAGCGGAGTAGGCAAAACCATCATGGTGGGCTTTTTCAGCGCCGACCGTGTTGTAAAGGTTCGGGCCGGTGCCGTTGGCGCCGCCCTGGTCGATGGTGTGGCAGGTGGTGCACTTGCCTTTGAAGGTGCGTTCGCCGCGGGCAACGTCAGCATTTGCGAGCAGCAGGCCGAGGTCGAATACCTCTTCCTCTTCGCCGCCGGAGCCGCCTGCATCAGCAACTTCGACACAATATGCAAATTGCTCACACATTTTTTCTGACATCGAGGCCGGTTCGGCGTGCTCTTCGCCGTGATGGCCGCCATCGCTTCCATGGCTGAACACGATGCTGGATAGCGTCTGCAGGGCGAAGACTCCGAGTGCCGTCGCAATCAGCGCACCGAAAATCTTGTTGAGACCGAGTTCTCCCATGGAGGTATTCCTTCGAATCTGTCTGGTCATACGTCTTGGCGCGGGCTTATTGGCACGCTAACGGGAAGCAGACAATATAAAGGGTGTGCGTCATAGGGGCTTCCCCCTTTCGTCGCGGCGATCCGACGCACATTAAATCCACGAAAAGGGGCCNCCAACCCATGACCGGCAAAATCGCGTACCAGGGTGAACCTGGCGCAAACTCTCACATCGCTTGCAATGATGCCTATCCGGATCTCGAACCGTTGCCATGCCGCACGTTCGAGGACTGTTTTGCTGCTGTGGAGCGCGGTGAGGCCGAACTGGCGATGATTCCGGTCGAAAACACGATTGCTGGCCGTGTGGGCGACATCCACTACCTGCTGCCCAACACCGAGTTGCAGATTGTCGCCGAATATTACCTGCCGATCCGGTTTCAGCTGATGGCCCTGAAGGGCACGAAACTGGAGGCTGTGAAAAAGGCCCGCTCCCACATCATGGGGCTTGGCCAGTGCCGCAATTTCCTGCGCGCGCACGGCATTGATNCGGTCACAGCAGCGGATACCGCTGGCGCCGCGCGAGAAGTTGCCGAGCTTGGTGATCCATCTATTGCGGCCATTGCGCCAAGACTTGCGGCAGAGGTGTATGGGCTCGAAATCCTCGCCGAGGACATTGAAGACGCTGCNCACAACACCACCCGCTTCATCATCATGTCGAAGGAGCATTCCGACATCGAAGCGCAGGATGGCCCCGCCAAGACGGCGTTCATGTTCGAGGTCCGCAACATTCCAGCTGCGCTCTACAAGGTGATGGGTGGGTTCGCGACGAACGGCATCAACATGACCAAGCTGGAAAGCTATATGGTTGGCGGCTCATTCACGGCGACGCTGTTCTATGCAGAGATCGAGGGTCATCCGGACGAGCGGCATGTGCAACTTGCGCTCGAAGAGCTGGGCTTTTTCTCGCAATCGCTGAAAATCCTGGGCGTGTTCCCGAGCACCGAACACATCGCCGATTAGCACTGGTCGATTGCGTCCTTGAGAATATCGGTCACATGATCGGCGAAGAGCTTCGTCTTTCCGCGCAAGCGACCGGCGGTCCAGACGCAGTTGATGGGCAGACGATCCAGTTCCCAGTCCGGCAGGATCGGCACAAGCTGACCGTCATTGACGCAGTCCGCGACGAGCCAGTTCGGCGCCAGCAGGATACCGAGCCCCGCTTGTGCCGCTTGTAGCAGATTGTCGCCGCCTGACGCCGCGAATGGCCCATCGACGCGAACCGTGACGGATTCCTCGCCCCGCCTGAGGGTCCAGTCGGAGTAGAGGCCTTTTCTGAACAGAACCGCATCATGCTGTTCCAGNTCGGACGGTGTCTGCGGTGTACCGCGTTTTGCGAGATAATCAGGCGAGGCCCAGAGTGAGCGGGGAGACTCGGCCAGTTTCCGCATCATCAGGCGCGAGTCCCGCAGGTGGCCAAAGCGAAACGCCAGATCGATGGCTTCCTCCACCAGATCCGTCAGGGCGTCGTCGGAGATAATGTCGAACCGGATACGCGGATATTTTTCGAGAAAGGGCGGAATGGCTGGCAGGATGATCCGGCGGGCAAATGAGTTCGAACAGGAAATTCGCAGCAATCCGACGGGTTCATGCTGAAGGCCGCGTGCCTCGGCTTCGGCGGCTTCGTAATCAGAGATCAGTTCGATCGCGCGGCGGTAGAAGCGCTCTCCGGCTTCGGTCAGGCTGAGCGCGCGCGTGGTGCGCTGGAACAGCGTAACGTCCAGCTGCGCTTCCAGGTCCTGGATGCGGCGCGAGACGGTTGGTTGCCCAACTCCGAGCGCTGTGGCGGCTTTGGAGAAATTGCCCGCTTCAGCTACGCGAACGAACAGGCGCATTGCGTCGATACGGTCCATCTGACCCCTCCCGGCATGACAGAACCCTATTTAGGGACGCCCATCGAGATTCGCGAGGGCAGGGCGAAAATTCACGAAATTTCGTGCGCCTGCTCACATAAAAGTGGGCAGGGCTCACACCCCATTGTTTTGAAAGAGAGCAGGAAGCGTGGGACAACCTCCGCCTCAAAGGGAGGACGCACAATGTCTGGTTTGGTCAAAAAATACGCGCCGGTCGCCTACGCATTAATTGCGGGCGCCGTGTTTCTGGACAGTCTGCGCTTCAAATTCACAAATGCGCCGGAAACGCAGGTCATTTTCGGTAAGCTGGATGAATGGGCCGCAAGTTTCGGCGCGAGCGGGCTTTTCACGCAGACAGGCCTGTTCAGCCAGTATGTGATCGGGACTGCCGANCTGGTGGCGTCGGTCTTGTTGCTGGTCGGANTTGTGCCNGNGCTTCGCCGGCTTCAGACGCTTGGGGCATTGATTGCCGTTGCCGTCATGNCNGGNGCCGTCAGTTTCCATCTGTTTACGCCGCTGGGCATTGATCCGAACAATGATGGCGGCGGCTTGTTCGCAATGGCNGTCACTGTCTGGCTGGCCTCGATTGCCTATCTCTTTTTTCATCGCAAGACGCTCATCTCGATCGTGACCGGAATTGGCAGGGCCATACTGCCCGGCATTTCGACCGGATCTGACACGGCGTGATGGCCAAACGCACTACAGGAGGTTTTCCATGAAACTACGTGCCATGATCATCGCGGCCGCAGTCGCAGGCGCGCCAATGCTGGTGACTGCTCCGGCAGCTTATGCCGAACCGCCAATCTATACTGGCGTGTTCTCAAATACCGCACTTCAGGGCCATGACCCTGTCGCCTATTTCACCGAAGGAAAGCCGGTGAAGGGGCGGGATGAATTCACGACGGATTATATGGGCGCACAGTTCAAGTTTGCCAGCGCTGCCAACCGGGATGCGTTCCTGGCAGATCCTGAAGCCTACGCGCCTCAGTATGGCGGGTATTGTGCCTGGGCGATGGCAGATGGAAAGCACGCCAAGGGAGATGCGCGATATTGGAAGATTGTCGATGGCAAGCTCTATCTGAACTACAACAAGAACATCCAGAAAAAGTGGGACGCGGATATTCCGGGCTTTATCGAAAAGGCCAATTCAGAGTGGGCGGCGATTAATGAATGAGGCCGCGCGCCTCATTGGTTAATCTGGTGTCGGTTGATACCGATGGCCAGTCGGCAAATGGGATAGCCGCCAAGCCTCGGGATTTGCAGGCATTTTCCGACTTCCCCGGGAGTCGCCTGAGGCGCGGGAGAAAAACGCCCGGTAAACGCGGTGCGAAAAGAAATGCCACAATAATCCGGTAGGCTGTGCTCAGGATCTTCGGGGGAACAGACCGACTCGAGATCAGTTCAGTCTGCGCAATCCGGAGGGCACTCGATGCCGTTTGCCGCCGGTCTGCCAGCGCCCCCGCATCCAGGCGATGCGGGGGTTTTTCATGCGCTGTAGTTAGGCATTAAAAAACGGGCGGAGGGCCCGCCCGTTCCTGACACTGATGGCCGCAAGCCTATTTCTTCTTTGCGGTCGTCTTCTTCGCTGCCGGCTTGGCCGCTTTCGCTGCTTTGGCAGCTGGCTTTTTGGCGGCTGCTGCAGCCTTCGGGGCGGTAGCCTTTTTTGCGGCTGGTTTCACCGCGGCCTTCTTTGCTGCAGGCTTCGCAGTCTTCTTTGCAGCGGGTTTGGCAACAGTCTTCGGGGCGGCCTTTTTCGCCGTGGCCTTCTTTACTGCGGCCTTCTTGGGTTCAGCCTTTTTCGCTGGTTTCTTCAAGGTTGTCGTTGCCATGTCGGGTCTCCTGTAAATGGCAACTTTCAGACTAGATTGATTCGAGGAAAATCAACTCCAGTTTTGTGGAGCTCAGTGAGGGGATAGTCGGAGGTCAGATGAGCGTGTCAGCCGCGCGCAGCCCAGGTCTTCAGCAAGTGATGCGCGATGGCCATCGGGGGCGGGCAGAAGAGGCGCGGATGCGTTCCGGCGAGCATCTGTTTCACATCGTCCCGGCTGATCCATTCCGCCGATTCCAGTTCGGACGGGTCGATGGTGATTTCCTCGGAGTCTGCTTCCAGAATGAGGCCGACCATGAGGGATGAGGGAAATGGCCAAGGCTGGCAGGCAACGTATTCGGCGCTTGCGGGGTCACAGACGATGCCGGCTTCCTCTTCCAGTTCGCGCGCAGCAGCCTGTTCGATGGTTTCGCCAGGTTCGCAGAAGCCTGCCAGGCTCGAAACAAAGCCAGCGGGCCAGTTTGCCTGTCGTCCGACCAGGCATTTTTCGCCTTTCACCGCCAGCATGATGGCAACCGGATCTGTGCGTGGGAAATGTTCGGTGCCGCAGGCCGGGCATTCGCGTTTCCAGCCGCCTTCGACAATGGCCGTGCCGGCACCGCATTTCGCGCAGAAGCCGTGCGAGCCATGCCACAGGAATATGCTGCGTGCCGTGGAGGCGCAATTTGCCTCCAGCGGGCTCATGCGGCCAGCGGCAGCCCTAAACTCGATGAATTCGCCTGCGCCAGCAATGAGGGAGCTTTCCAGATCGAATTTGGACGGCAAATTCACCGCAAAAATCGGCGTTCCGTTCTTGTCTTCACCGAGGAAAATACGCGGGGACCCCGGTGAGACCTGCTCGATTTCCGGCCCCATCCAGACCAGACCGCCATCCTTTGCGGCGAACGGGTCGCCATTGCGCAGCAGCAATACCAGCACATCATCGCGTTTGAAGGCCGTATCGAGCCAGGCATCATCCTTGCGGTGATGGGCGGCGCGGTCGATGGGATTGGCGGCAAGGGGCATGTCATTGGAATTGGTCATGGAGGGTCCTCACTTTGCCGAGCTGACTTGCCGTCTGATGGTCCGTTTGTAAATGCGGTGCGCCGCGGCAGGGGGTGCCTGACAACAAAGCATAGCCATTTGCGGCGGGCCCGTGTATGTGCGCGGCAAAACAGCCTCCCTCCCGAAAGCATATCCTTCATGTCCACGCCTATCGAGAAAATGCGCAACATCGCGATTATTGCCCACGTTGACCACGGCAAGACCACGCTCGTCGATGAATTGCTGAAGCAATCCGGCACGTTCCGCGAGAACGAAAAGACCGCCGAACGCATGATGGATTCCAACGATCTGGAAAAAGAGCGCGGAATCACGATTCTCGCCAAGACGACTTCGGTTGAGTGGAAAGACTACCGCATCAACATCGTGGATACGCCCGGACACGCTGATTTCGGCGGCGAGGTGGAGCGGATCCTGGACATGGTGGACGGTGCCATCGTGCTGGTTGATGCCGCTGAAGGCCCGATGCCGCAGACGAAATTCGTTGTGTCCAAGGCGCTGAAGGTTGGCCTGCGTCCCATCGTGGCTGTCAACAAGATCGACAAGCCTGAGCGTCGCCCGGATGAAGTGATCAATGAAGTGTTCGACCTGTTTGCGAACCTGGACGCGACCGACGAGCAACTCGATTTCCCGATTCTTTACGGTTCAGCCAAGCAGGGCTGGATGAGCACGGATTACGAGAACCCGACCGACAGCATGGATTCGCTGTTCGAAATGGTGGTCAATCACGTGCCGGTGCCAAAGGTGGAAGAGGGGCCGTTCCGCTTCCTCGCGACGACAATCTCGTCTGACCCGTTCCTTGGCCGCATTCTGACGGGCCGTATTGCCTCTGGCTCTGTGAAGCCGAACCAGGCAATCAAGATCCTCAATCGCGATGGCGAACTGGTGGAGCAGTGCCGTGTTTCGAAGGTTCTGGCTTTCCGCGGCCTTGAGCGCGTGCCGGTGGAAGAAGGCAATGCGGGTGACATCGTATCGCTTGCCGGAACAACGAAAGCGAACGTGGCCGACACGTTCTGTGATCCGTCAGTCAGTGAGCCGATGGCCGCCCAGCCGATTGACCCGCCGACCATCTCCATGACGTTCCGCGTGAACGATTCGCCGCTGGCGGGCACTGAAGGTTCGAAAGTCACCAGCCGGATGATCTGGGATCGCCTGCTGAAAGAAGCCGAAGGTAACGTCGCGCTGAAAGTGGAACGCGCAACGGACGCCGAAGCCTTTACCGTTTCCGGCCGCGGCGAACTGCAGCTGGCGGTTCTGATCGAAACCATGCGCCGCGAGGGCTTCGAGCTTGGCGTGTCGCGTCCGCAGGTCGTGATGCAGGAAGGCCCCAATGGCGAGCGCCTTGAGCCGATTGAGGAAGTCGTGATCGACGTGGACGACGAGCATTCCGGCGCCGTTGTTCAGAAACTGTCTGAGCGCAAGGCCGAGATGCTGGACATGCGTCCATCCGGCGTGGGGCGTACACGCATGATCTTCCATGCGCCAACGCGCGGCCTGATCGGATATCAGGGCGAGTTGTTGTCTGATACGCGCGGTACGGCCATCATGAACCGCGTGTTCCACGACTACCAGCCGCACAAGGGCAAGATCCAGGGCCGTCACACCGGCGTGCTGATCGCCATGGACCAGGGCGAAGCGGTGGCATTCGCGCTCTGGAACCTCGAAGATCGTGGCCCGATGATGATCCATCCGGGCGACAAGGTGTATGGCGGCATGATCATTGGCGAGCACAATCGCGACAATGATCTGGAAGTGAACGTACTGAAGGGCAAGAAACTCTCCAACGTGCGGGCCTCCGGTACAGATGATGCCGTGCGCCTGACACCGCCTCTGCAAATGACGCTTGAGAAGTCACTGGCCTATATCTCTGACGACGAATTGGTCGAGGTGACGCCGGAGAATATCCGCCTGCGCAAGGTTCATCTCGACCCGCACGAGCGCAAGCGCGCCGCCAAGGCAAACGCGGACGCCTGATCGGCGCCGGCCGCACCCGGGAACCGCCAAGACATCCTGACGTTGTGTCTCCAGTTGCAAGAACAGCACTGGAGCGCACAATGTCGTCCTTCGGACTCTATCTTATCGGTTTCCTGATCCTGATTTCGGGTCTGGCCTATGCAGCCTACCTGATCGGTGCACCGCCCGTCTGGATCGGGGTTGGCGCCATCATCCTGATTGGTTTCGGGATCATCACGGGCGTCGCAAGAACTCGTCAGCGGGATGAAACCGCGGCCAGTGACTAGCAGGCGCCCGCCTACGTACCGGGCTGGCTGGGAATCTGCACTTGCCGGACGGATTTCGGCGGCTTGTTGGACAAGCGCAAAGTACGGCGCAGCCAAGTGTTCGACGGCGTTTCGAAATACCGGAAGCTGAGATAAGCGAGCACTGTTGTGAGTGGTATGATCACCACGAACATCAGTGCGGTCGCTACCCAATCATTCCCGGTGATATTGAAAGCCGCCACGCCCACTAGCGAGATGAGCAGGGGGTGGATCAGAAAGATACCGTAGCTGATTTGCCCACCGACTGAGACCATCTTGTTTTTGAGGGGCTGACGGAACAGGTCCTGGCCCGCGCAGGCGAAGACAAGCAACGCGCTCGGCGGCGCATAGGTCGCGATTTTGCCCCACCCCTCCCAATCGAGCTTCATTGCAAGTGCGAACCCCGCAAGTCCGATCAGAACGAAAGGCCACATGGGGGTGCGTCGTACGAAGTCTTGAACATGGCTCTGACGCAGTATCAGGCCGATGATGCACCCCATTGCAAACTCCACCAGAATGGGGTCGCCATAGAATTCGCGATACGCACCATTTGGCAAAAGATGCGCGCCTGCGATGACGCCAAGCGTCATCAAGATAGCGCTTGGAACCTGATATTGTTCGGGAACGAACAGCGTGAGCGAGAACAGTAGATAGAACAGCATTATATAGCCCAGCGTCCATCCCACAAACAGGATCGGCTGGATGTCAGCCCCAAGATCGTAATGCGGCAGGAAGAGATAACCGCTTATGATGGATGACAGGCTGGTGTCCGCATCCTGGAACAGCCACGGTTTCAGGAGTGCCATGCCCAGAGCCAATGTAGTGGCAGTCCAATAGAGCGGGACGATGCGCACCGTCCGCTTAAGCATGAAGTTCATGGGGGTGTCGTGCGGCTGGGTGATGTAGACAAGGATAAAGCCGCTGATTGCCAGGAACAGGTGGAAGCCGGGCGCGGCAGAGAAGGCGAGGTGTACGGTATCAGAATGAGCGTGCACGAACTCCCGTATGTGGAAGATCAAGATAGCGAAACACGACAATGTCCTGAGCAGGTTAATGCTGTTGAGCATGACCAGCCCCTCCAAAACCAATTGCGTGTCCACAACGCAAGACGGGGGCCAATTAGAGGAGGTGGCCGGGCGCAACTCCCTGTTCTGTAAATATGTGTGCAGAACAGGTTAGATCGAACGACAGTGCCCGGAGGCCGGGCACTGTCTGAAACATGGTGTGAATCTATTCGCCTGTGTCAGAATCGGATTCCGTCTTGGCTGGATCATATTTGGCAAACCAGCCCATGATATTGTCCGTTTTGGCAATCAGGCGGCTTGGTCGGCCCGCGATGTAATGCGGTGAGCCTGGCACGCGGATAAGAGCCGTTTCCACGTCATTCATCTTGAGCGCCGTGTAGAATTGCTCCGCCTCCCAGGTCGGGGTGCGCCAGTCTTCCTCGCCCACCATGACAAGCGTCGGTGTAACGATCTTGTCGACATAGGAGATCGGGGACAATTTCAGGAAGGCTTCCGGATTCGTCCAAGGATCTTCGCGAATCCAGTGCCGGCGAACATATTGGGAGATGTCGCTGGCCATCGCCATCGTCATCCAGTTGATCACCGGCTTGACCGAGGCCGCCGCAGCGAACTTGTCTGTCTTCGTGACGATCCACGCGGTCAGGATTCCGCCGCCGGAGCCACCGGTCACGAACAGGCGGTCAGGGTCTGCATAATTGCGCGTCACCAAATCATCGACGACGCTCATCAGGTCATCATAATCGTACCCCGGATAGGCGCGATCGATGGCTTGTGCAAAGCTTTCTCCGTACCCTGTAGATCCGCGAGGGTTCACATAAACGGTGACATAGCCCTCTGCAGCGTAGCGCTGGATCTCGCTGGCAAAGAACGGGCCATACATCGAGAACGGGCCACCATGAATTTCCAGGATCAGCGGGAAGCTGCCATCCGCCTTGAAGTCTGGCGGCAGGGCGACCCAGGCTTCGATTTCAAGACCGTCATGACTGGAGGCGACCTTGATCTCTTCAATCGGGGACATGTCCAGATAAGGAAGAACGTCCGCGTTGAGGTCCGTCAGGATACGGTTGTCGCGGCTGTCTGAGCGGATAGTGCCGACCTCAGCGGGACGGTCTGCGAAGCCGGCCGTATAGGCAATCTGTTCGCGGCGTCCATTCTTCGCCACGGAAAAGCTGCCGCCGGCATAGGGGCGCCCAATGGATGTGCCGCCGATATTGGTGACGACTGGCGTCATACGGCCTTGCAGGTCGACCTCGTTCAGCGTCAGGACGCCATGATCCTCGAAAAGGACAAACAGGCTTTTGCCATCCGGAGCCCAACGCACCTGATCGGGCGAGCCGGTGAAATCTGGCGCAAGCTCGCGAACATTCGAGCCATCCGCATCCATCAGATAGAGCTTGTTCTGTTGGTAGGATTTCAGCTCGTCATTGTATCCGCGGAAGGCGATCGTCTGGCCATCGGGCGAGGGGAGCGCCGAGTGGTCTGGGCCATCGCGGCTGGTGAGCGGCGTTATGGAGAGGTCAGACAGTTCGACTGCATAGATCTCGCTTTCGACCGGGTCCATGTCGCGATCATCGGCAAGATTGCCCGAGACGAGCAGCGTATCATTGTCCAGCCAGGCTGCGCCGCCCATGTCGGCTTCGCCCTTGGTAACCTGGCGCGGAGAGCCGCCGTCAGCGGGCAGGACGAACACCTGGTCCGAGCCATCCTCGAGATACCCCTGGCCATCAAACCGGAACGTCAGATCGTCGATGACCTTGACCGGGTCAGACCATTTCGCGCCCTCGGGCTGTTTGGGCGCGGTCGCGAAGCCGGGCTTTTCGCCGGGTACGAACATGGAGAAGGCGATGCTCTTGCCATCGGGTGACCAGGTTGCGCCAGAGGGTGCTTCTTCAAACTGGGCCAGCGAATAGGAGAGCCCGGTGTCCATATAGACGATCTTCAGCGCTGGCTTGCCGTTCTCGGAGGTCGAGAAGAGCAGGCGTGTGCCATCTGGCGACCAGCGCGGAGCGCCGGCGCTGCCATTCGCGCCGAGCAGGGGGCGCTGTGTGCCGGTTTCCACATCGATCGCCCAGAGATGGCCTGTGTCGCGGTCCGTCATCCGGTCCATGCTGTGGCGGACATAGACGATGGTGCGCCCATCTGGCGAAATCTGCGGATCGGTGGCGTACTCCATGTCGAATACGCGCTCAGCGGTGAAACGCTTGCTCTTATCTGCTGCGTCAGAATCGGCGAAAGCAGGCGATACGGCCATAAGCGCCGCGATGCTGGCGGCGGTGGCGATACGGTGAAATTTCACGGGGCAGTCCTCCATCATCCCTGAAGGCAAGGAGGCTAACACGGGTTTTGAGCGCCGGGTAAGTGGTTTGGGTGTCGCTGGCCCTTGCGCCCCCGCTTTCAGCGAAGCATATATGCGACAGGAGGCAGGCGGCGGACGGGTCGCTCGCCAATCGGGTCAGGTCGGGAACGAAGCAGCCCCAACGAGTTTTTCGCCCGGGTCGCTCGTCTGTCTCCGCTTTTCAGGAAATTCAGTTGATGTCGCGCAGGTCGGTGCCAAGTTCCAGATGGAGCCTCAGGCGCGCGAGCGTGCGGAACACCGAGAAGTTCAGCTTGGCGCGTTCCAATATGTAGGCGTGACGGTTCAGGCCAGAGGCGAGCACGCTGGATTCCTGAAGGTGCAGCAGCTGCCGACCATCTTTCTGCGGGATGATCGTGTACTCGCTCGACGATTCGATCACCGGGCAGTCAGCGTCAGCATCGCGGATCGTGGTGCGGTAGCAGTAACGTTTGCCGGGGCGCGCTTCAGTCACTTCGAAGATCAGTGTCTTGCCTGGCTCGCCGGGGTCTGTCGCTTCGAAGATGTCGTAGGCCGGATTGCCCGCACCGAACACGTATCCGCGTTCGCGATAGGCATTGAGGGGCGTCGCGAAGTCCAGTTTCTCGTAGATCTGTGCAGCGGTCGCGTCGATGATGGTTTCGCCATCATTCACGATGGGCGCGCTCGACCAATTGTGGAGTGTTTGATTCTTGAGCCAGTTGAGCATCGTGTCCTCGCGTGCCGGAGTGGGGCGTAGTGGCATAATGCACGGGGATAGTTAGCGAATTTCCCAATCAGGTCGGGCAATCGGTATGGATCTGGTCATCTGGCATTAACGGAATCGATTTCGACTCCGGTTTCGAGAGACTTTTTTGCCAAGGCGGGAAGCTGAAATTTGATGCAGTTTTGTGCAGCTTCCGAAAGGTCAATAGTGGCGGGAGTTTGCGGGGTGTGTTAACCATTCATTAACCCGAATTCCACGGCTATCTTGACGTTTTTGAGACTTGTCCCGTTGACCGCCTATTAACCTTCAGACACTATATGTTGTGTCAGGAACGGGGTTGAGAGCAATATCTGGCTTTCAGGGGCTTCCGGACCTATATGTTTCTAATGAATCTGGAGGGCTGCACCTATGTCTGCAACCGAGGCCAAATCTGTGTCTGAAACTGCACTGCGCAAGGGGAAGCCCAAGGCAGGTGTGGAAGGTCTGCTGCGCGTTGTTGAGGGCAACCCAATTCAGATTGACGAATCCCGCGATGCCTTGCTGACTGAATTCGGCAAGAAGACGCTTCAGGACCGTTATCTGCTGCCCGGAGAATCCTATCAGGACATGTTTGCGCGGGTGTCGCTGGCTTTCGCTGACGACAGCGAGCACGCCCAGCGCCTTTACGATTACATGTCCAAGCTCTGGTTCATGCCAGCGACGCCTGTTCTCTCGAACGGTGGCGCGGCCCGCGGCCTGCCGATTTCCTGCTTCCTCAACCAGGTCGGCGACTCTCTGGACGATATCGTTGAAACCTGGACCGAGAATGTTTGGCTGGCCTCCAATGGCGGTGGCATCGGCACCTATTGGGGCAATGTGCGCTCTATCGGTGAGAAAGTGGGCCAGAACGGTCAGACCTCCGGCATCATCCCGTTCATCCGCGTGATGGATTCGCTGACGCTGGCGATCAGCCAAGGTTCGCTGCGTCGTGGGTCGGCTGCTTGCTACATCGATGTCCACCATCCGGAAATCGAGGAATTCCTTGAAATCCGTAAGGCATCGGGCGACTTCAACCGGAAATCCCTGAACCTGCATCATGGTATCAACATCACCGACGACTTCATGGATGCGGTGAAGAATGATGAAGAATATGGCCTGATCAGCCCGAAGTCGGGCGAAGTGATCCGCACCATCAATGCTCGCAAGCTGTGGCAGAAGATTCTTGAGCTGCGCATGCAGACGGGTGAACCATACCTGCTCTTCACTGATACGGTGAACAATTCCATGCCGGCCCACCAGCGCAAGCTGGGCCTCAAGGTCACGCAATCGAATCTCTGTTCAGAGATCACCCTGCCAACCGGTATCGACCATGCGGGGCAGGACCGTACGGCAGTTTGCTGCCTGTCCTCGGTCAATGCCGAGAAGTTCCTTGAGTGGTCGAAGGATGAGACCTTCCTGGAAGACATCTTCCGCTTCCTCGACAACGTCCTGGAAGACTTCATTGAGCGTGCACCGCCGGAAATGGCTCGTGCTGTCTACTCGGCGAAACGCGAGCGTTCCGTCGGCCTTGGTCTGATGGGCTTCCACTCCTTCCTGCAGACAATGAACGTGCCGCTGGAAAGCGCCATGTCCAAAGTCTGGAACGAGAAGATGTTCAAACACATGCGTCAGGGCGCAGACGCTGCTTCGGTCAAGCTGGCCAAAGAGCGTGGCCCGTGTGAGGACGCGCGTGACGTGGGCATGATGGCGCGCTTCAGCCACAAGATGGCTGTCGCTCCGACCGCGTCGATCTCCATCATCTGCGGGGGTACATCGGCAGGTATCGAGCCGATCCCGGCAAACGTCTACACGCACAAGACGCTGTCTGGCTCCTTCACCGTGAAGAACCAGCAGCTGGAGAAGCTGCTTGAGAGCAAGGGCAAGAACACTGACGATGTCTGGGTATCGATCCTGGAGCATGAGGGCTCTGTCCAGCATCTCGATTGCCTCGACGAGCATGAAAAATCCGTCTTCAAGACGGCGTTCGAAATCGACCAGCGCTGGATCATTGAGTTGGCCGCGGATCGCACGCCTTATATCTGTCAGTCCCAGTCGCTGAACCTGTTCCTGCCGGGTGACATCGCCAAGTGGGACCTGCACATGCTGCACTGGACTGCATGGGAGAAGGGGCTCAAATCGCTCTATTACTGCCGTTCCAAATCGGTACAGCGCGCTGCATTTGCCGGGTCCGAGAAGATCGGCACCCAGAAAATGGAGACGCCGAACACCGACTATGACGAGTGCCTGGCCTGCCAGTAAAGCGTCGCCGAAAACGGTCGAAGAATCAGAACCGGCACCTCAATGAGGTGCCGGTTTCTTTTGTTGGTCTACTACTAATGTAGCCGGAACTACTGGCCGCGCCGCAATCTTGCCACGAAATTCATGAAATTTTACAATAGGTTAAATTTCAATTCGGCGTCTCTACCAGAGAAAACCATGTGAAAACCACAAATTTTCCGGGTTCTGGAACAAAAACTACAGGTACGAGTTCAAATCGAACAAATTAATGTATTTCGGCTGATCGACGTTTGAGGCTGGCGACATCTTTATGCTAAGTTAAGCGTCGATTGGTCTAATCCTTGAGAGAGACGGCTCTGGGATTAAGACATGCGAGGCTTGAAGCGAATGGTATTTGTAATATCGACCGCAGTCATAACCATGGCTTGCCAGGGGTGCGCGACCACGTCCCCGCACGAACAGGTGCGTTCTGAAGCCATCGTTCCACCGAGCCTCGGCATGCAGATGGCCGTGCCGACTGCATCGAACACTGAACTCGTCGCTTCGGCCTCCAACAAGGCTTCGGTTCATGTGTTCAGCGCGCAATCGCATCGGTTCAGCGGTGTGCCGCTTGAGGCCACCAATCAGGTTGCCTCCCAGCTACTGGCAAGCGAGCCGGTAGATTATCGGCAGGCCCCGACAGCCGAGTTCAGCATTCCAAACAATACACGCATCGATTGGGGAAACAGCGACACATTGGTGGCCGTTTCCGCCGAACGTAGCCGTGCAGCGCTGACACGCCCTGGCCGTATCGAGAAGGACATCGCCGCAGAGATTGCCATCTCCGCCCCACGCGAAGTCACCGGACTGAAATTCGACGTTGGCGTTGCCCCGCGGATCGCTGTGCGGGAGGAGGGCGAGATCCTGACCCGCCGTGTAGGGGGTGAGGTTCGTATCGGTCAGAACATCGATATTCTCGACCGCAACGGACAGCCGCAGGGCTGGTATATCTTTGCCGGCGCAGATGGCGAAGCGCTGGTATGGGACGCCGACGCGAACGGCTTCCGGCCGAGCCTCGGTGATATGTCCCTCACAGATCAAGTGACCGTAGGAGATCTGCAGGCCGGCGTGTCCGTCCAGAGGAGCGGCGGAGAATTGTCACTCAGCTATATCCGCCGTGAAGTGAAATATTCCGACCGCAATGTCAGCATCAGTGAAACGGAAGATTTCGCAGGTGTTAGTTTCACGATGCGCCGTTAACTGCTAATCGCAGGCGCATGAACGCTCCAACCACACTTTTCAAGGCTGCGGCTCTGTCCGCAGCTTTTCTGAATGTGCCCGCCGCCTTCGCGCAGGAGGATGAGCCAACCGTGCCGCGCAAGCCGGCGGTTGTTTCTTTCTCTACAGAGAATGATTTCTTCGGCGGTGGCACAGATCGAAACTATTCCAACGGATTGCGGATTGAGCGTGTTTCGGGCGCGGACAATGTTCACCCTGGCCTTCAATGGGTCGCATATCGCTTGCCATGGATTGATCTTGATCGGACAGAGCTTAGGCAGGGGTTTGCACTCTCTCACGCGATCTTCACGCCGGAAGACACGCAGGCCTTTGTGCCGGACCCAACCGACCGACCATACGCGGCCTGGCTGGCGCTCTCGTCAACAGTTGCCGCCAGCAGCGAGAATACGCAGGATACCCTACAGGTGAATCTCGGAGTGGTCGGTCCGTCCGCAGCTGGCGAATTCGTCCAGAATACCTGGCATGAGATCATTGGTGCACCGACCGCGAAGGGCTGGGACTATCAGCTGAAGGATGAGCCGGGTGTCGAAATCATCGCTCAGCGTCTTCAGATGTTTGACGGTCCAGACCTGCCCTTGGGGCTGGAAACCGATTTCGGGGCGCATTTGGGCGTCGCGCTTGGAAATGTGCGCACATATGGCGCAACGGGGCTGACCGCGCGGATTGGATGGGACCTTGATTCCAGCTTCGGACCGCCCCGTATTCGTCCGGCACTATCCGGAGCAGGGGAATTCGTCCCTGGCACGCCGGAAGATCCGCTCGGCGGATATTTCTTTGTCGGTGTAGATGGCCGAGCGATTGCGCGCGACATGTTCCTTGATGGCAATCTCTGGCGTGACGGCCCACGGGTGGAGGATCGCCGCGCGGTCGTCGGAGACTTGCAGGCTGGTATAGCCGTCCATTATCGCAGCGTGCAGCTGGCCTTTACCTTTGTGAACCGAACCGAAGAATTCGTGCGTCAGGATGGTCCACAACGCTTCGGGGCCCTCTCTATCAGCATCGCGCGCTAGGCGTTGATTTCCCTCGCGGCTGGCTTGCGCTCAATTTCCGCCCATCGCACACTGCCCCGAAAGCGGAGCAGAGACATCCGCATGGGAGGAAATCATGAGAAGACTGGTCGGATTGGCTATCGCCATTGCGCTGGGGGCGTGTTCACAAAATTCGGAGACGAGTGACCGGCCTATCAAGTCGGAAGCGCCGCCAATGGGCGTTGCAACGGATGCGACCCGCGCAGCAAACGCCGCTGTGGCAGAGCGCTTGCCTCTTGGGGATACATCAGACTTCGTCGACGCAACCCGCGGGCTGCTCGCCCAATTGAAGCAGGATCGGATTACTGACGCGAATGGCAACACGGTCTGGCAGGTCAGTAATCGGGATTTCATCGAAGGCAATAGTCCGGATACGGTGAACCCGTCGCTCTGGCGACAGGAGCGGCTGAACTCCGAGCATGGCTTGTTTGAAGTGATGGACGGGATCTATCAGGTGCGCGGCTACGATCTGGCGGTGATGTCTGTCATTCGCGGTGAGATCGGATGGATCATTGTTGACCCCTTGCTCAGCCAGGAAACGGCGGCGGCCAGCCTTCAACTGGTCAACGATACGCTAGGCGAGCGCCCTGTGACCGGCGTGATCTACACCCATTCGCACGGCGATCATTTCGGGGGCGTCCGCGGTGTGATCGACGAAGCCGATATAGAGGCCAGAGGCGTGCCAGTGCTGGCGCCTGTTGGCTTTACGGAATCTGCCGTGGCGGAAAACCTGCTCGCCGGAAACTATATGAGCCGCCGGGCCGTGTTGATGTTTGGTAGCTCTCTGCCAAGTGGACCGACGGGGCAGGTGGGTGTCGGACTCGGGCCAGCGCTCGCGCAAGGCACTATAGGCTTGATAGAGCCGACCGAGGAAGTGCCAGGGCGCGGTACTGTGCGGGTGATTGACGGTGTCACGTTTGAGTTCGTGGATGCGGCAGGGACGGAGGCGCCGGCAGAGTTCATGTTTTACCTGCCTGAGTTCAATGCTCTGTGCACAGCGGAAGTTGCCACGGCGACATTCCACAATGCGCTGACCCTGCGCGGGGCGAAGGTTCGTGACTTGCTGGAATGGAGCCGCGTGATTGACTATGTCCTGACAGAGTATGGAGACAAGTCTGACGTCGTGTTTGCATCCCATCATTGGCCGACCTTTGGGCAGGAAAATGTGGAATCCTATCTGAGAGGCCAACGCGATATTTATCGCTACACGCATGACCAGACGGTGCGTCGCGCGAACAGGGGCGAAACTCAGTTCGAGATCGCCGAGGCGCTGCCCGAACCGTCGGTGCAGACCGATAGTTTCGATACGCGCGGCTATTACGGCACGCTGAACCATAATGCGAAGGCTGTCTATCAGGCATATTTTGGCTGGTGGGATGGTGTGCCTGCCACGTTCAACGCCCACCCTCTGGAGGCCAAGGCCGGACGGTTCATCAAGGCTGTCGGGGGCGAAGAGGCCGCGCTTGCAATCGGGCAGGAAGCCTTCGACGAAGGTGACTATCGATGGGCAGCCGAGGTCCTGAACTATGCCGTGTTTGCAAACCCGGAAAACCAGGCGGCCCGCGACTGGTTGGCAGCGAGTTATGAACAGCTTGGCTTTCAGGCAGAAAGCGGCGCGTGGCGGGATTACTATCTCACTGGCGCCCAAGAATTGCGTTTGGGATTGTCAGACGATGGAGAGGTCCGCACGCGAAGCCGGGAATTTGTTGAAGGTGTACCGACCGTTGAATTGTTCAACGCGCTGGCTGTTCGCTACTCGCCCGAAAGTCTGAGCCGTGATCCGTTCGAACTGAATTTCCAGTTCACCGACACCGGCGAAGACTTTGTGATAGATGTGGGGGAGGCGACGGCATTCCCGCGCCCCAATACACAATCAGACGATGCGGTTGCCACGCTGACCCTGACGCGGGATGCATTCAATGATCTCATTCTTCAGGCCCGCAGTTTCCGGGAGATCGCGGCTGCAGGTGAGGCGTCGGTTGAGGGCGACCCAATGGCATTGATGGCCTGGTTCTCGGCGCTCGAAACGCCGGACTTCTGGTTCAACGTGGTCGAGCCGTAAGGCGAATCAATCACTCATCTGATCGCGGAAGAAGTCCACGATCATTGGCGCGACCTTGTCGCCTTTTTCACCGAGGCGGTCATTCAGGCTTTTGTGGTCGCGCTTCTTCACGAGCCGGGCCTCCGCCTTGTGCCCGGCGCTATTGAGGGCTTCGGCCAGTTCCTTCGCGCGACTGGGGGAAACGGCGCGGTTCACATACAGCAGGAGAAATGGCGGGATGTCCGTGGTTTCCTCAACCTGAAGCGTGGGGGAGGCCGCTGCCCAGACATCCTGATCGTCGCCCGTGAAAGTTGGGTGGTAGAAATCCGGAATGTCGCCATCGCTGCCCGTGCGAACAAGATTGTAGGCGGCACTGTCCATCGCCACGACCCCCTTGATGACGGACGGCGTCAAATCATGCTCGTCGAGATAGTCTGGATCGATCGCGGTGAGCGCCGCCATGTGTGCGCCTGCCGAATGGCCCATCAGGAACATATTGTTGCGGTCGCCACCGATCTCGTCGGCGTGTTCGTGGAAATAGGCGATGGCGGCGGCAACATCTTCCTGCTGCGCCGGGAAGGGATTGGCGGGTGCGAGGCGATAGTTCACGGAAATGAAGATGAATCCTTCGCTCGTGAAGTAGCGCGCCTGAAACATGCCGAGGCCGCTCTGTTTGTTTCCAAACGTCCAGGCGCCGCCATGCATCATCAGAATCATCGGCGCGCCGTCCGGATTCTCAGGCAGGTACACGTCTGCTCGCACGTCACCGGGGTCCAATCCGGGCGCATCATTGTAGATGACATCGCGGATCACCTTCGCGTTCGCTGGCGCTGCGGTCGACAGGCTTGCAAACAAGGCAAGTAGAATGACACTGAATAAACGCATGAAATCTCGTCTCGTAGGGCGGGTGTGGAACGCTTGAACGCTGCAATGGTGCCGATCTATCTGCAGGAATGCGTGCGGCGCCAGCCTTAAGCGGCAATTATGCCAAAACTGTGAGCAAGCCTGTGAACAAGTGCACTTTGCCACAGTCAAACATCTTGCGTGCCGTCCGCGGTTCAGGCACTATATGTGGTGTAGATTGTTCCCGAAAATACAGCAGACGATTTAGGAGGCCCCGATGGCTGACGGAAATTCAAATGTGCCCGGATTGCTGACCCCGAGCCGGGCGTACAAGCCCTTCCGTTACCCGTGGGCGTATGACTTCTGGAAGATCCAGCAGCAGGTTCACTGGATGCCGGAAGAAGTGCCGCTCGGTGAGGATTGCAAGGACTGGGCTGTAAAGCTCAACGATTCCGAGCGCAATCTGCTCACCCAAATCTTCCGATTCTTCACCCAGTCAGATGTTGAAGTTGGTGCGAACTACATGGAGCATTACATGCCCCTGTTCAAACCGACCGAAGTGTCGATGATGCTCGCCTCCTTCTCCAACATGGAGACGATCCACATCGCGGCCTATGCGCTTTTGCTGGAAACTATCGGCATGCCGGATTCAGAGTTTTCGGCGTTCATGGAATACGAACAGATGGCGGCGAAGCACGACTATCTCGGCCAGTTCGGCACGGACACGAATGAGGATATCGCTGTGTCCATGGCCGTGTTTGGCGGCTTTACCGAGGGCCTGCAATTGTTCGCCAGCTTTGCGATGCTGATGAACTTCCCGCGCTTCAACAAGATGAAGGGCATGGGGCAGATTGTGTCCTGGTCCGTGCGCGATGAGTCGCTGCATTGCGAGGGCATGATCAAGCTGTTCCATACATTCTGTGCCGAAACAGGCGTCATGAATGATGCGCTGCGCGAACGCATTCGCGAATGCTGCCGGACGGTTGTGTCGCTCGAAGACAAGTTCATCGAGCTCGCCTTCGAAATGGGACCGGTCGAGGGTATGACCGCCGACGACATCAAGCAGTACATTCGCTACATCGCAGACTGGCGTTTGGGCCAGTTGAAGCTGGAGCCGGTATTTGGCGTTACGACGCACCCGATCCCGTGGCTAACGGAGATCCTCAACGGGGTTGAGCACGCAAACTTCTTTGAGCAGCGCGCGACAGAATACTCAAAGGGCGCGACAAGCGGCGACTGGCATGGCGATGATGGTGTCTGGTCGAAATTCGATCAGCGCAAGCTCGTCGACGCGACTATCGGCTAGTTACTGATTGAATTGATGTGTGAAAGGCGCGCCTTCCGGTTTTGAAAGCGCGCCTTTTTCTTTTGGGCCGAAGTTCCGGACCGGCGTCAGTACCAGAATGGCGCGGCACCGTAATAGGAATACACGCTGCGGCCATAAGCGTCGTCGCGTAACCGGTCGTATTCGGTCCGCTTCAGCGTAGGTGCCTTGCGAAGCTGGTCTTCGCTGATGTCTACGACATAGCCTTCCTGGCGCTCATCATAATCGAGAGATTGCCAGGGAAGGGGGTGGTATTCCTCTCCAATACCGAGGAATCCGCCGAAGGACATGACAGCATAGGCAACCTTGCCGCTGCGCTTGTCCAGCATGAGATTGTCGATATGTCCGATTTTGTCGCCTGCCGTGTTGTAGACGGTTGTGCCTTCAACGCGGTCAGAACTGATGAGAGGATTGGAAGTCATTGTAGCGTCGTTTGGCATGTTTGCCTCCGGGGTTTGAGTAGCCCACCCAGACCAAACCAACGTGCACAACAATCCTCCGATCCATGATTGCGCCAGTTTAATCTTCCCGGTGTATGCCCCTGATCCGGTTTTGTTGCTCTGCACAAAAAAATGAGGGGCTGCCCGTGGCCCTGGGCAGCCCCTCCAACGCTATTCCGGGAGGAAACGTGGTCTAGCGTTGTCCCGCGTCAGCGACGAGGGTCACAGCTTGGCGCGCGAATGCAGGCGCGGTGCTGAGGCCGGAAACTTCCTGCTTGTTCAGGATCTTTTTCAGGGCAGCTTTCTTGATGTTCTTGGTGCAGGTGCGGTCAACATAAGGCTGGTTGGTAACCGGCGAACGTGCGGAACAAGCTTCCTTGGCTTGAGCCTCAATGGACTCGAGAACAACAGCGGCACCGGCTTCAGAGCCCAGCAGCGCTTTATCGTAGGCAATTTCTACAGTGATGGGTTTGCCTTCTGCAGTGGCTGCAGCAGGAGCGAGGGTTACAGCGGCCAGAAGTGCCGGAACGATGAACTTTTTCATGTCTAAACTACCTTAAGAGTTAGCGACGGCATGATTGCCGACAGGGAACTCCTCCCGCCCCACGCCACGCCATTTGTCTGTTCTCCCCGCAGTGACGCCGAAGCGTCATGGCCTTTCCGCGCGGGACTGACGTGTCATGTTGCGCTGCAACAAAAGCGCATGTTTGCGCATGGCTCAACAAAAAGGTGCACAGCAGAAAGTCATAGCTGCCTTGCACCTCAAAATGCGCGAAGGCTGAGCTTTGGCTGCCTATTTGTTTGTCACATACAGCGCTCGGAGGCCTGCAGATTGACAGAAAGTCGCAATGCAGCCATTTGGTGTCATGTCGAAATTGAATACACCAGATCAAGTTATTGACGCGCTCGAGAAACTCTATTCCGACGCTGTCTCCGCTTTATCGTCCGCGCTGGACATCTTCCTTCATTCGGGAACGCCGCCATCTGCTGATTTGAGGGCGTCGGGCGCTTTCTGCTATCCGCAGATCCGCCTCGTCTACAATCCGGAAGGCCCTCCGCCGCCGATATCACGCGCCTTCGGGAAAATGTCGGAGGCCGGCACCTATGTGTCTACGATCACCCGGCCGGACTTCTTCCGTGGTTACCTGATGGAGCAGTTGTCACTGCTGATGCGAGATTATGACATCGACGTGTTCGTCGAGCAGTCGGATTCCGAAATTCCCTATGCCTATGTGTGGGATCAGGGGCAGGCGAGTGGGCTGGAAGAGATTTCCCCGGCTGAATTGGCGCGCCATTTCCCAAGCCCGAATCTTGCCGACATTGGTGACGAGGTTGCCGATGGGGAATTGTACGAGCCATACGAAACGCACCCGCTTGCCTTGTTCGATGCGCAGCGCGTGGATTTTTCCCTGAAGCGCCTTCAACATTATTGTGGAACGCCGGTTGAGCATTTCCAGCATTATGTGCTGTTCACGAACTATCACCGCTATGTTGATGCGTTCTGTGACTGGGCGTTGCAGAAGCTTGGCGATGATAACCACTATACATCCCTGTCCGTTCCGGGCGGCCTTGAGATATCCGAGCCCACGGATACCTCGCGCGCTGAGATTGATGCTTCACCCTGGCGCCGGTTCCAGATGCCAGCCTATCATCTGCGCGCGCCAAATGGTGGCGGCATCACATTGGTCAACATTGGCGTCGGGCCCTCCAACGCCAAGACGATCACGGACCATCTGGCGGTGTTGCGTCCGGAAGTCTGGCTGATGGTCGGCCATTGTGGTGGCTTGCGACACAGTCAGGCGATCGGGGACTATGTGCTCGCCCACGCCTATCTGCGCGAAGATCATGTGCTGGACGCCGTCCTGCCGCCGGAAATTCCTGTTCCGCCAATTGCGGAAGTTCAGGTGGCACTTCAACAGGCTGCGGCGAGCGTAACCGGGGAAGACGAAAAGCAACTGAAACGCCGCTTGCGGACGGGAACCGTGGTGACGACAGATGACCGGAACTGGGAGTTGCGCTTTTCTGCGTCGGCGCGTCGGTTCAACAAGTCCCGCGCGATCGCGATCGACATGGAAAGTGCGACTATTGCCGCAAATGGCTTCCGTCTTCGCGTTCCCTACGGCGTATTGCTATGCGTGTCAGACAAGCCGCTGCACGGTGAAATCAAACTGCCCGGCGCAGCGAACCGCTTCTATGAGCGAGCAATCGGGGAGCATATCCGCATCGGGATTGAAACACTGGAGCGCCTCTCCGCCGACAAGGGCGCGAAATTGCACAGCCGGAAATTGCGGGCGTTTGACGAACCGCCTTTCCGCTAGTTGAACGGAAAAAGGCGCAGGTACACGACTGAGCCGGTATCCTGCGCCTTCGCCCTGGCTCACCTGAGCCTTAGCCGTTTAATGCAGCTTCGTGATCTTGGTGCCTTCAATGCTGATACCAGCCATCAGGCCCTTCTGGTCAAACACGAACGCATAAGCGTCTTCCTTCAGTGTAGAGGTCGACAGGTTTTCTGCAACTCCGGCATTCACCAGAACAACAGTCGGCCCGACGCCGATCTCCCAACCATCGGATTCTTCAAGATATTCGACCGCATCGTCGTTCATCAGGAACACGGCATAACCGTATGATTGCGCGCCTGCTTGCAGGCCCCATGAACCTGTGAAGGAGCTATAATAGTCGACAGTTGATCCGGCGCGGATCAGCTCACCCTCACCGTAGGCGCCGCCGAGGCCAAGGCCTGCCTTCACCATTGATGGGAAGACGAGAACGGCGCGGGATTGGCCATTGATGGCGCGTGCCGCAGAGTTCTCGCTGATCAGCTTGTTGAGGGCCGCGCGACTCCCGGCGTCGATTTGTGCCCGGTCCACTTCGTCAGGGAGCGATGAGCAGGCACTCAGGCCAAATGCGGAACTGGCGGCAAAGCAACCAGCCAGCAGGGCAAAACGAAACGTCTTCATGATCGGACTCCTTTACGATCCAGGTCACATAACTGCGGTAGGGCGGGGATGGTTCCCGAACGCGGCGCGCTTGGCGGGCGTGTCGCGCGGTGTCGGAATCAGCTGATTGGTTTGCCTCCGGTAACGCCGATGATTTCACCGCTTATATAGCTGGATTCCTGCGATGCCAGAAACACAAAAGTGGGGGCCAGTTCGGCGGGTTGGCCGGGTCGGCCCATCGGCGTTGCCTTGCCGAACTCCTGAACTTTTTCCTGCGTTTGGCCCCCGGAAGGTTGAAGTGGCGTCCAGAACGGTCCTGGCGCGACGCCATTGACCCGGATGCCCTTTTCGATGGCGCCTTGGGCAATTGCTTCAGTGAAGCCCCTGATCGCGAATTTTGTCGTCGCATAATCGAGCAGATATGGCGCGGGACTGAAACCCTGATTTGAAGTGACGTTTATGATCGCAGCGCCTGGCGGCATCAGGGGCAATGCAGACTTTGTCAGCCAGAACAGTGCGTACACATTCGTCTTCATCGTTTCATCGAATTGCTCGTCTGTGATGTCTTCAATGCCGGGTTGGCGCACCTGCTTGCCGGCATTGTTCACCAGAATGTCCAGTCCGCCCAGTTTCGCTTGAGCGTCCTTCACCAGTTTCTGGCAGAAGCTCTTGTCCGTGAGGTTTCCCGGAATTGTATGGACGGTGTGGCCTTCCTTTTTCAGCAGTTCGACCAGCCACTGCGCGTCTCTCTCTTCTTCAGGCAAGTAATTGATGCAGATTTCTGCACCCTCTCTCGCATAGGCGATCGCAACCGCGCGTCCGATGCCGGAATCCCCGCCAGTTATCAGAGCCTTACGACCTTTCAGGCGACCAAAGCCCTGATAGCTGGCTTCGCCATGGTCTGCCTTGGGGTCCATCTTGTGATCGAAGCCGGGTTTGTCCTGCGGCTGTTTCGGGAAGGGGGGCTTGGGGTATTGCGTCCGCGGATCGCGCATGGCGTACTGGTTTTCAACTGTGTCTGACATGGTGGCCTCGTAAGTGGGTGACTAGCCAAACAACAGTCCCGAACGCCGAGGGTTCCCGACAGTGTCGAACCTGAGCGGCGACCTGGGACAGGGATCCGGAATGATCGGGTGAACCTGAACTGAACAAACGGGCCTGTCGGCGTTCAGGCGTGGTCTGGCTTACGATTTTGTAACGCAAACCAAAGAGGGGGCTGATCCATGACAGACTGGGTCGAACAGATAGATATCAACCAATACCTGCCGGGCGCACTGGCCTGGGCAACCAACATATTGCTGGCAATCGTAATCCTGATCGTCGGATTCTGGATCGCCGGGCGGATCGGGAAAAGCATCCGCAACATGGGCGAGCGGAATGCGCGCCTTGATGACACCCTGTTCCGGTTTCTCGGCAGCGTCGCCAAATATGTGATTCTGGCGTTCGTCATCATCGCGGTGCTCAACCGGTTCGGTGTTGAAACGACGTCAATCGTCGCCTTGCTGGGTGCCGCCGGTCTGGCGGTGGGTCTTGCGCTTCAGGGAGCAATGTCAAATCTGGCGGCTGGCGTGATGCTAATGGTGTTCCGGCCCTACCGTGTGGGCGAATTCATCGATGCGGCGGGCAAGTTCGGGAAGGTAGAGGAAATAACGCTGTTCACCACTGTGCTTCAGACGTTCGACAATCAGCAGATCATCATTCCCAATAGTCAGATCTGGGGCGATCAGATCATCAATCATAGCCACCATCCCGTGCGCGGCGTGGATATGCATTTCGGCGTCGCCTATGGCGAGGACATCGACAAGGCACGTGCAACCATCGAAAAGGTTCTGGCTGATCATCCGCATGTTCTCAAAGATCCGGCTCCCTTTGTGGAGGTTGAGACCCTGAACGACAGTTCGGTGGATTTCCTGGTGCGTCCGTTCTGCGATGGCGCGCACTATTTCGATGTGCGTTATTCGCTGCCGGAGCAGGTGAAGAAGGCACTGGATGCAGCTGGTATCGAGATTCCGTTCCCGCACCGCAAGGTGATTGTGGTCAACGAATAGGCCGAGACTGTCTGGGGGAGGTCACAAAACCTTCCCCAACGCTCATCTGGACGCGGGCGCGCATGCGGGCTAGGTCGCCAGCATGACAGACAGAATCTATTCGCTTCAGGGCGTTCGCAATTTTCGTGATTTTGGCGGGTATAAATCCCGTTATGGCGGCCAGATCAAACGGGGGCGCTTGTTCCGGTCCGGCCATTATGCTGAGGCGACCGAGGATGATCTGAAAGCGCTGGGCGCCCTGGACATCCACCTGCAGGCCGATCTTCGCCGCCCTGATGAGCGCGAACGCAATGTCGCCCGCTGGTCTGCCCCGAACACGCTGACCCATGATGGCGGGCGTGAGCATGAAGCGCCACATGCGCAATTCCTGAAAAAGGTCGAGGCTGACGCCCAGAAGGCCGATGACTGGATGAACGACTATTATGCGCTCGCGCCGTTCAAGGCACATCATGCGGAATTGTTTTCCAGCTGGTTTGAGCATCTCGCTGGACTGGAAGGGCAAGCCGCAGGGCTTGTGAACTGCGCCGCTGGCAAGGACCGCACCGGCATTCTCTGTGCCTTGACGCATCATGTGCTAGGCGTCGAAGAGGCAGATTTGCGGGCCGACTATGAGCTGACCAATACGGCGGTGAATGTCGATGAATTCCTGCCCCAGGCTGCTGCTTTCTTTAATGAGCAGGTCGGCAAGGTTTATGAGCCTGAAGTGTTTCGCCCCTTCCTCGGTGTTCGGCTGCGTTACCTCGATACGGCCTTCAATGTGATTCATGACAAGCATGGCACTGTTGACGCCTATCTGGCGGAAGTTCTGGGCGTGGATGACGCGGCTCAAGAACAGCTTCGGGCGCATCTGTTGGAAGTGTGAGCCGCGCCTTCCACTTTATTCGACACTCGCCCCATTGCCGCAGCGCCCTGAGACTCGCTAAAGTCGCGCCCGATGAGCGATTCCGAACTCCCCGAAGAACGCGACGACCAGACCTTCTCCATGTTCGGGGAGGATGAGGCTCCGAAATCGGAGGCTTATCAGGTCCTTGCGCGTAAATACCGGCCCCGCCGGTTCGAGGATCTGATCGGACAGGAGGCGATGATTCGTACGCTCTCCAATGCGTTCGAGACGGGCCGGGTGGCGCATGCGTTCATGTTGACCGGTGTGCGCGGCGTCGGGAAGACCACGACGGCGCGCCTTCTGGCCCGCGCGCTCAACTATCAATCCGATGATCATGATGGGCCGTCGATCCGTCTCGACCCGAAGGGCGAGCATTGCGACGCCATCATGGCGAGCCGGCATCCGGATGTGCTGGAGCTGGACGCAGCCAGTCGCACGGGTGTTGCCGATATGCGCGACCTGCTGGATGGGGCGCGATATGCGCCGGTATCGGCCCGCCACAAGGTCTACATCATTGACGAAGTTCATATGCTTTCGACGGCGGCGTTCAACGCGCTGCTTAAGACTCTGGAAGAACCGCCACCGCATGTGAAGTTCATTTTTGCGACCACAGAAATTCGCAAGGTTCCGATCACGGTTCTGTCGCGGTGTCAGCGGTTTGACCTGAAACGGCTTGATGCGGTGAATCTCGCAGCGCATTTGGGGCGTGTCGCCGCAAATGAGGGAGCGAAAGTTTCAGAGGAGGGCCTCGCGCTGATCGCGCGCGCAGCGGAGGGCTCTGTGCGCGACGGGCTCTCCATTCTGGACCAAGCCATCGTCCAGACGATGGATGGAGAGGAAGTCACCGGAGCCGCAGTGCGGGATATGCTGGGGCTTGGCGATCGTGCGCGTCTTCTGGATGCATTCGAGAAGGCGATTTCCGGCAACGCGCCGGAAGCGCTGGCCGAAGTAAAGGACCAGATCCATGCCGGCGCGGACCCTGCCGTGATCCTGAAAGACCTTATGGATGTATGCGCGGATGTGTCCGTCGCGCAGGCGACCGGTGGCGAATTCCAGTCTGCCGGGCCCGCTGAATGGACGGAACGCACGCTTGCCATGGCGCAGAAGCTGACCGCCGCTCAGGCGTCGCGTTATTGGCAGATACTTTTGTCTGGGTTCAATGATCTTCAAACTGCGCCTGATACGGCGACGGCGCTGAACATGATTATCCTGCGTCTCGCAGCCGCTGCAAACCTTCCGTCTCCGGAAGAGGCGGCGCGCATGATTGCCGAAAAAGGCGGTGCGCCGGGAAAGCCTGAACAACACGGTATGGCCCCGTCT
>NZ_NHCK01000033.1:0-12879 GCF_002172815.1 Hyphomonas sp. TMED31
AGATAACTCCTGCCAGGGCCCGGGCACGTCTTCTTCCTTGGAGACGGTCCAGGTCGGCGGGACCCAGGGGTCCTTTTCGCGCCTGGCGGCACTTCTTACGCGGCCGACGATCTCGCGCCGCGGGTGCTGGCGGCGCTCCTCGAACCACCGGTCTATTAGCTTAGCTTTTTCGAGGACATGGCGGTCGCGCGCCGTGAGCGCGGTTTCCCGCGCCGCGGCGACGCCTAGCAGCAGCACGGCAAGCCCAAGGGTCCCGTGACTGTTGAGGGTCCTTCTCCATTGAGGGCAGCGGGTTCGGCAAACGCCGCACCCGCCATCAAGACACTGATCAGGATAATGATGATCTGCTTCATGCTTTCCGCCTCGGCCACAGGCTGAACACACCGCCCAGCGCCATCAGGATTACGCCGAAGTATAGCAGATCAATCATCGGGTTGTAGTAGACGCGGAACACCCAGCGCGGTTCGCCCTCCACCATGCGCTGTTCGCCCAGTGCCGCATAGAGATCGCCCGTGCCGGTCTTGTGGATCGCGGTTTCCGTGGTCGGCATCTGCGCGGCCGGGTAATAGCGCTTCATCGGGGTCATCACCGCGCGGGATCCGCTGCGCGCAGCCGTCAGAACCGCGCGGTCAGCATACCAGTTCGGTCCCTCAATCGCGCGCACTTCGTCCAGTGTCAGCGTCCAGCCGATCACCTTGGCCGAGCCGCCCTCGGCCAAGGCCACCGTGGTTTCATAGCGTCCGGTCGTCTCCACAACGGCCCCGATCACGAACAGGCCCAGCCCCAGATGCGCCAGCGTCATGCCCCACACACGCGGCGGCAGTCGGAAGATGCGGCCCGGCGTGATCGCCCGGCGCTTCAATTCCCAGACAGAGCCGAGCACCAGCCACACGCCCAGCGCAAGACCAATCGCCGCGCCGATGGAAATGCTCCACAGGCCAACGCCCAGCGCAACGAAGACAAGCGCCAACGCTGCGCCGCCGACGGCCCATTTGGTCCAGGATTTCAGGTCTGCCTTGCCCCAGGCCCAGGCCTGGACGACCGGCAGGATGATCAACAACACGCCCAGCATCGGCGTGAAGGTCAGATTGAAATAAGGCTCCCCGACAGAAATCGTGCGCCCTGCGGCCTCCGCCATCAGCGGGAACAGCGTGCCCAGCAGCACGGTCAGTGTCGCCACGATCAACACGATATTGTTCGCCATCAGCGCGCCTTCACGGCTGAGCAGCGCCCAGGGTTTGCCACCCGCCAGCTTCGGCGCGCGCATTGCGAACAGGACCAGCGCGAAGCCGCCATAGGCCAGCAATCCGCCCAGCAGCAGCATTCCCCGTTCCGGGTCGACCGCAAAGGCGTGTACAGAGGTCAGGATGCCCGAGCGCACGAGGAAAGCGCCCATGATCGAAAACAGGAAGGCCAGCACCGCCAGCAAGGCAGACCAGGCCGCAAAGCCTTCGCGCTTTTCCGTCACGACCACCGAATGCAGCAATGCCGCCCCGATCAGCCACGGCATCAGGGACGCATTCTCCACCGGGTCCCAGAACCACCAGCCGCCCCAGCCAAGCTCGTAATACGCCCAGTAGGAGCCGAGCGCGATGCCCAGCGTAAGCGGAATGAAGGCCGCCAGAGACCAGCGCCGCGCTTCCCGCGCCCAGACGGCATCAATGCGCGCCTCCATCATGCCCGCCGCGGCCAGCGCGAAGACAAAGGAATAGCCAACATAGCCGAGATACAGCATGGGCGGATGAATACTCAGCGCCGGATCCTGTAGCAGGGGATTCAGGCCCGCGCCCTGAAACGGGGCCGGGTCCAATCGCAGATAGGGCGAAGATGCAAACAGCAGATAGGCCAGCGATCCGACCGCCAACAATCCCTGCACGCCCAGTGCCCGCGCCTCGAACAGGTCACGGCCTGTGCGCATCCACAACGCCCCCGCCGCGCCAAAGCCGATCGTGACAAGGCACCACAGCGCCATGGACCCTTCATGATTTCCCCATGCCCCGGCGATCTTGTAGAGCATCGGCTTCAGCGTGTGGGAATTGTTCGCCACCAGCGCGACGGAAAAGTCAGATCGTGCAAAGGCGATGATCAGCGTCACAAAGGACAGCGTCATCACGCCAAACCCGGCATAGGCNGCCAGCGCTGCGAGGCGTCTTTCTCCTCTCAGTCCGAACAGGCCCTGAGCCAGCGCCGCTGCCAGCGCGAGGAAGGCCGCGAAATGGCCGAGTTCGATCATCCGGCTGCGTCCAGCGGTTTCAGTTCGCGGGGTTGGTAATTCTCGTCATGCTTGGCCAGGATCTGCCGGGCCGTGAAATCGCCCTCTGGCCCGAACTGGCCNGTGGCAACCACGCCCTGCCCCTCGCGGAACAGGTCTGGCGCAATCCCGGTATAATTCACGCGGATCGTGTGGGGGCTGTTATCAATGACCGTAAAGATCATGGTCGCGCCATCATCGGAATAGGTCAGCGAGCCNGGCTCAACCCAACCACCAACCTTGACCACCTTGCCCGTTTCCGGCTGGCCATTCTCGGCCAGGATTTCCGGNGTGTAGAACAGGTTCGCATTNTCGCGCAGCGCCATAAACGCCAGCGCCGCCGCCGCCAGAAGCAGCAGCGCCGCAATGCCAAACATATAAAGCCGTCGTGTCCGTGCGCGCATGAAAGGTCTTATAGGGTGTGTTGGCCCATGTGGGGAGTGCGGCGAATGTAGCCGGTTTATTCGGTTTCCGGTGCAGCGGCCTNNCCACTGCCCAGCGCCTCGATCATCGGGGCGAAGCGTTCGCGNCGGGGGTCGTCTTCCGGCAGGCGGGAATAGATATAGCGCATGGCCTGTTCGGCCTTGGCCTGATCCCCTGCCTGCGCCGCGCCCATNGCCGCCCACATGCCGGCCCGCACCTGTGTTTCGTCCANCTCATAAGCCTTCGCNAACAGGCGCGTTGCCTCCGGCGAAACNGCGCCATTGTTCAGATCCACCAGCGCATCGGCCAGCGCCAACAAGGCCGGCACATATTCGCCATCGCGCCGCAGGGCGGACTGATAGGCGCGCGCCGCATCTGACGTGCGGCCCTGAGATCGCAGGATTTCTCCAATGAAGAAATGTGGCTGCGGGTCGTCCGGGCGCTCCTGCACAGTGGCTTCCAACCGCGACAGGGTCTCCGCCGGCGTCAGCGATTGCGGATTGGTCTGTATCTTCTCCATCAGGCCCGCCTGACGATCCTTCATGGGCAGGTCGCCCATGCCGGGCTTCCCGATCAGCAAATAACCGCCCACCGCCACGGCGAGACAGACCACAAGAATGATCCAGTTCGTCCGCGTCATGGTTTCGGAAACCTCAGCTGTGCTTTCAGGCCGCCAAGCTCCGCATCGCCCAGCTCCAGTGAACCACGATGCAACTCGGCCAGCTCCTTCACGATGGACAGGCCAAGACCCGTACCCGGCGTGGTCTCATCCAGGCGCACACCGCGTTTCAGGGCGCCTTCGCGCTCCTCCGGTGACAGGCCCTTGCCATTGTCCTCGACATCAATGGTCAGGGCCGCTGCCGTGTCGCGCACGCGCACCAGCACTTCGCTGCTCGCCCATTTGCAGGCATTTTCCATCAGATTGCCGACCATTTCCTCAAGATCCTGTTTCTCCCCCCGGAACACGGCCCCCACCCCGCCGTCAACAGACACGTTGACGCCCCTCGCATCATAGAGACGGTTCAGCATGCGGGCGATGCCATCAATCACGGGGCGCAATTCGGTGCGTGCGCCAAGCGTCTGCGCGCGCGCCACCATCTGCGCCCGCTTCAGGTAATGTTCCACATTGGTCTGCATGCTTTCGGACTGACGGCGCACCACATCATCCAGTTGTGTCTCGCCGGTCGCTTCATTGCGCAGAACGGCCAGCGGGGTTTTCAGCGCATGGGCCAGATTGCCCACATGAGTCCGTGCGCGCTCCACCACCTGCCGGTTATGCTCCAGCAGCTTGTTCAGCTCATCGGCCAGTGGGCGCACTTCCGCGGGATAGTCTTCAGACAATCTCTGCCGCGTGCCTTCGCGCACTTCGGCAATGTCGCCCCCGATCCGGCGCAAGGGTCGCAGGGAGAATGAAATCGCCACAACCATTGCCGCAAACACGCCCCCGAACAGGGCGATCATCGTGACCAGCAAGAGGCTGCGGAAGCGGCTGGTCGCTGCATCATTCGCGGCCCGGTCTGCTGCCGTGACAAGGATCAGCGGTGTCTCGCGGTTCTCGATCAGGATCGCGCGGGAGGCCACCCGCACGCGCTGGCCTGCCGGCCCCTCAAACCGGAAGTTTCCAAACATGGTCAGGCCGGGATTCATCAGTGTCCGCTCAAGCTGGTCTTCATTCAGGGGCACTGGCTCGTCCCACAAGCTCCGTGAGCGGATGTCGCCTGCAATACTGCCCTCTGAATTCACACCAACAATGGCCCAGTATCGTCCGGAATATTGCGTGCGAAAACGTACGTCGCCTGCAAAGAATTCCCGCTGGGAATCCGTCACCCGGCCATCTTCCAGAAACGCGTTCTCGCGGGTCATTTCCCGCGTCAGGCCGACCAGGGTCTGCTCCAGGTCTTCTTCCAGCAAGCTCAAGGTCTGCGCGCGATACACGGCAGACAAGGCAATCGCCCCGCCAATCAGAACGACAAAGCCCCATATCGCTGCGGCCAGCATGATGCGCCGGGCCAACGACAGCCGGGTCCAGCGATCCATCAGGTTTGGTTTTGAAGCGGCGCTGTCGCTCATGCTGAGGGCTCCGGCGCGAAGCAGGCCTTATCCGGCGACGCGGGCTTCGGCATCCGGCACGACCAGGCGATAGCCAAGGCCGCGCTCTGTCTGGATCCGGTCCGTGCCAATCTTGCGGCGCAGGCGGCCGATGAAAACCTCGATCGTGTTCGAGTCACGGTCAAAATCCTGGTCATAGATATGCTCGACCAGTTCCGTGCGCGGCACGACGCGGCCCATATGGTGCATCAGGTAGGACAGGACGCGATACTCATGCGCGGTCAGCTTGACCGGTTCGCCATTCACACTGGCCCGTGCAGCGCGGGTATCGACCACCAGCTTGCCAGCCTCCAGCGTTGCGGCGGAGTGACCGGCGGCCCGGCGCAGCAAGGCACGCAAACGGGCCAGCAATTCCTCGGTGATGAAGGGCTTGGTCAGATAGTCGTCCGCGCCCGCGTCAAAGCCTGCAACCTTCTCGCTCCACGAATCGCGCGCGGTCAGGATCAGCACCGGGAAGGACTTGCCGTCCGCGCGCCATTTCTTCAGGACGCTGACGCCATCCATCTTCGGCAGGCCCAGATCCAGGATCACCGCATCATACGGCTCGGTATCGCCCAGGAAGTGGCCGTCTTCGCCATCGGCGGCCAGGTCGACTGCATAGCCGGATTGCGACAGCACGTCGGCCAATTGGCGACGCAGGTCTGAATCATCTTCAACAACAAGGATACGCATCAATACGTCCCTCCGAATTCAAAAATACACTGTCGGGTCATGCGCCCTGCCGGTCAAGCACGCGGCCAGACCGGGCGTCCACCGTGAACCGCATCTTGCGACCATCGCCGGTCATCCAGTCGATCTTGTAGCGCGGATTGCCGCCATTATCGAACAGGTCTGCGTTCAGTTGGTAACCGCCATACTGGCGCTTCAGATTCTGGAAAATCTGGCTGAGCGGCACCGTTTTGCCTTCGCGTACCGAATCGCGCGCCTGGCCCGGCGACCATTGGTTACGCCAGTCCTGCGCGATCGCCGGTGGCGTCATCACAAGGCCCAGGGCCAGAAGAAAGGCAGAAATCCGTCTCATGGCTTTGCTGTATAGGCATCAGGCTCTGAATACCAAGTGAACATATCCGCGCGGATTCCTTCACTTTCAGCAGACAGCAGCGCATCGAGGTGCGCCTAGCCTTCGCGCTTGCGTGCGCGGCGGGCAAGCGCTTCGGCTTCGACTTCGGGGTCCGACGCGATGACCAGCCCGCGCATCACCCCCTTCATGACCGCCGATGTCCGGTCGAAGACTTCCAGCTTCGCGAAGATGCGCTTCACATAAGTCCCCACCGTGTCCGGGCTGAGGCTCAGCGTTTCGCCAATCGCGGCATTGCTGCGTCCCTGCGCCATCCAGTGAAGCACGTCGAGTTCACGGCTCGACAGATTCATCTCGTAATTCAGCTCCAGCGTCATCAACTGGCAATAGCGCAAATAGGCGGTCTGGGCGGCCACCTGGAACAATTGCATGTCCACGGCATGAAGGCTGTCCTGGCCAGTCTCGGAACTTGCCGCGATGAAACCGACGCGTGCCGCAGGTCCGTAAGTTGCGACACAGACACCTTTCTCCATGCCCCAGCTTTTCAGGTCTTCCAGATACGTCGTCTCGTTCTGGTTCAGCACCACATCAGAAGGCAGATGATCCCAATGAAAGGCCGAGCCGATCCGCACGGCGATATCCGGCAACGGGTCATCCATATGGCGCGCGTCGAGATAGGCGTTTTCCCATTCAAGCGGAAACCCGGCATTCACCAATGTCCGCCCCACCGAGCGGTCATGCCCGATGGGAGACAGGCAGATCACGCGCGGCATGCCCATCATGCTGAACACGGAAACAGCTCCGGATCGCAGATCCTGCAAGGACCGCGCGGTCAACAAAGCTGAAATACCGTCCAACATGTCGCTCACCTCTCCAATACCCTGAACGATGCTAGATGGCTTCCCCTGTTCGGCAAGAAAAAAGCACCCTCTCCCTTTCGGGGTCGGCGCGCCGGACCATTTCATCGAATGATCCGGCGATGCCGAAAGCGCGCACAATGCACGCCTGATGGTGCCTGCGTCCCCCACAGCCACGATGGCAATCTATCTCAATCTCCGGCTTTCGCCAAAGAGATTCCTCCATCATGGGTGGAGCGCGCTTTCCATGAAAAAATGCAATCGATGGAAACTTTCAGCATCCAACTGCTAAAACACGAATTCATGATCTGACATTTTGTCCGTACATTTTCGCCAGACCAGATCGCTCGTCCTGTATATTTCACTACACGATGAAAAAAACCCGGATTTCAGCGCCCGGCTGCCTGGCCGCAATTATGGTAAACGCGACCAATCTGATTTCCCTTTTGGTAACGCAACCACGTCAGTGAGATTGGCGGACTGATGGGTTTACCTTTTTTATGTACAATGTGTTGACTTGCATAACGACCGAGCACGATCTCTCGCACGTTATTGCCGCGCTTCTGGTTCTGACGTTCAGCAATTGCTGTTCACTTGTCGTGTTCCGCCGCAGCATGGTGGCCGTACAGCTGCAGAACCAGATTTTCTGGGCGATTGCTGCCGGCACGGTCGTCGGCCTGGGCATCTGGTCCACGCATTTCATCGCCCTGCTCGGCTACAAGCCCGGCTTTGAAGTTGTCTTCTCGGGCGGACGCACCATTCTCTCCGCCATGATCGTGGTCACCGGTTTCGTGACCACCGCACTATTGATGCGGATGAATTCCGATGTCCTTGTGCGGGTGCTTTGCGCAGCGATCGCCACCGCCTCGGTCGCCGCCATGCACTTCTACGGCATGACCGCCCTGAACGCCTCNGCCATCATGGAATACGACCAGATGATGGTCACGACTGCCCTGGTGCTCGGCTTCATGGGATANGTTGCNACCTATCTCACCGGCGCGAACCCCAGCATCCCGCGCAGCACCCTGCTGGCCACCGTGTTCAGCATCATCGCNGTNCTCTCCATCCATTTCATCAGCGCCACCGGCACCACGATGATCCCGGTAAAGGGNNTGGAAATTCCAGCAATCGCNCTGCGTTCNGGCGGCCTCAGCATCATCATCGCTCTGGCCATGCTGCTCGTCGTTTTCATCTTCGCGATGGCCGCAGGGCTCGACAATCAGTTCCAGCGCATCCGCANCAAGGAACAGCGCAAACTCTTCGTGCTGGCCGATGCCAGCAGCGAGGGCCTGTTCGTAGTCGCCCCGGANGGCACGATNCTGTCCACCAACTCATCCGCGCGCACCATGTTCAAGGATGACGGCCCCGACGCNCNCAAACTGGAAGACCTTGGTTTGACGCCGGAGCCAGAACCAGAAACAGAACAGATGCTGGTCGGCAAGAAGATCCAGGACATCCTGCAGATCAAGGATGAGGACATCACCTTCGCCGGCAATCACGATTTCGGTGAGCGGCGACTGCGTTTCTCTGACGGCCGCGAAATGGTGGCGACGGTGTCCAGCCGCTATGTCAGCGAATCGGATGGCGATTTCATCGTCTTCGCCGTTCATGACATGACCCAGCGTGTCCGCGCAGAAGCCCGTGTGCGCACGCTGGCCTATCGCGACTCGCTGACCGGCCTCTACAATCGTGTCGCCTTCAACATGGCGCTGGAATCTGCCGTCAGCAAACGAACAGGCACCAACCCGCATGAACTGGCCGTCCTCATTATCGACCTCGATGAGTTCAAGGAGGTCAACGACCAGTACGGGCATGGCGCAGGTGATACGCTGCTGAAATCCATCGGNCGCCGCCTGTCCAGCCAGCTTGAAAAGAAAGACGTTCTCTCACGTCTCGGCGGCGACGAGTTTGCGGTTCTCCTGCGCGGTCGCAAATCCCAGGACGAGATCACGGATGTCGCCAGCCGCATCCTGACGGCCCTGTCAGACCCCATCGCAATCGGGCGTCGGAACCTGTCCAGTGGCGGCAGTATTGGCATCGCCATGGCCTCCAGAGGCAATCACAGCGCAGCGCGCCTGCTCACCTTCGCAGACCGCGCGCTCTACTCCGCCAAGGAAGCCGGGCGCAATTGTTTCCGCTTCTATGACGCCGAACTGCACAAGCAACAGATGGAGGCACGCAATCTTGAGCGCGCCTTGCACAAGGCNGTCGAGAATGACGAACTCGTGCTCCACTTCCAGCCCAAGGTGAATGCGGCGACCCGGGATGTTGTTGGCCATGAAGCGCTGGTGCGCTGGAACCGTCCCGGCATCGGCCTTGTCGGCCCGGACACATTCATTCCGATTGCTGAACAAAGCATGCTGATCGTGGAGATTGGGCGCTGGACCATTCAGGCCGCCTGCCGCGCGGCACGCCACTGGGGAGAGAATGAGTCCGTCGCCGTGAACCTCTCCGCCCGCCAACTGCTCGATGCAGACCTGGTCGATACCGTCCGCACAGCGCTTGCCGAAACGGGCCTGTCGCCAAACCGGTTCGAACTGGAGATCACGGAAACAGCCATCATCCACAACACCCAATTGGCCACCAGCATCCTGCTCGACCTGAAGAGTCTGGGCATCAAGATCTCGCTGGATGATTTCGGAACCGGCTATTCCTCGATGAGCTATATTCAGGAATTCCCGTTCGACCGTATCAAGATCGACCGCTCCTTCGTGACCTCCATGAATGTCGATCCGAAATCACGCGCCATCGTGGAAGCGATCATCCATCTCGCACATTCGCTGCAAATCCCCGTCGTCGCGGAAGGCGTTGAGACAGAGGACCAGGCCGAAGCCCTCGCCCGTCTCGCCTGTGAGGAATTGCAGGGCTATCTGATCGCCGCGCCGGCGCCGGTAGAGATCATCTTTGAAGACGACACGCTTCTGTTCGAACCGGCACAGNCCTGATCGCCTAGCGACCCTCGGCCCAGTCCTTGAGGCCGGGATCTTTCGGATCGGACAGAACAATCTCCAGCCGCGCATAGAGATTGCCCGGCGTTGAGGTTTGCACGCCCTTGCCCCGCAGGCGAAGCTGAGACCCGGTATTGGACCCCGCAGGCACTTTCAGCGTCACCGGCCCGGATGGGGTTTTCACCTCCACACTGCCGCCCAGAACAGCGGTCTTCAGGTCAATGGCGACCGTCATGCGCAAATCCTTGCCATCGCGCTGCCAGACCTTGCTCTCNGGCACCTGGATTTCCAGCAGCGCATCTCCNGGCGGGCCACCATTCGGAGAGGGCTCCCCCTGGCTTTTCAGGCGCAGCGTCTGGCCAGTTTCCACGCCGGCNGGAATGTTCACGTCCAGCGCCGTCCCGTCCGCCATCGTCATCCGGCGGCGTGCGCCGGTGACGGCGTCCTCAAAATCAATCGACACGCGATAGCGCACATCCCGGCCCTTTGTCGGACCGGCGCGGCGCGAGCGTCCACCGCCGAACATGCCGGACAGGATGTCCTCAAACGGGTCGCCTTGTGCGCCGCCAAACGGATTGCCGCCGCGCCCTTCCCAGCGATAGGAACCACCCCCCTGCCCATAGGGCTGGCCGCCGCCGCCAAAGCCGGTNGGGTTGCCGTCGCCATCGATCTCGCCGCGATCGAATTTCGCCTTCTTGTCCTTGTCGCCCAGAATGTCCCACGCGAGAGAGACGCGCTTGAACTCTTCCGCCTTGGCCTTGTTGTCCGGGTGCAGGTCGGGGTGCAGGTCCTTTGCCTTCTGGCGGTAGGCCTTCTTGATGTCGGCATCACTGGCCGAACGGTCCACGCCGAGCACTTTGTAAGGGTCAAGAGCCACGGGCCGGGCATCCTTCTGTCTGCGAGTCACTTATCCGCACACAGTTAGGCCCTCCCGCAGCGTATTGAAACCCGGAGATTACCTTACCGGGTCGACCCGCGCGGCATAGCACCCCGGCCGGGCATTGTGCAGNTGAAGATAGGCAACGCCCTCTTTCGACAGCATGTCCGGTATCGCCGTGGCCAGGTTNNNGCCTTCCGCCACATCNGCTGCGACCATATCGTGCGCCTCATTAAAGGCCCGGATCGAGATCAGCCGCAATGTGAGGGATTCCGGCACCTCGCCCAATTCCGGCTGGGCTTGCTTCGCACCCGCCCGCACGAATATCGCATGGGACGCGCGGTAGGGCGTCGCCTCATCATGGTGGCAATGGTGCAGCAGGAACACCGTCTCCCCGATGTCTGCATCCTGCAGGCTGACCCGGCACGGATAGCCGGGATTGGCATCCACAACCCGCTTGTGAATGTTCTGCGCGGCCAGTTCCGCATCAGACAATTGGGTCAAATGGGNGAACTGGCCTGCTGGCAGGGCGCGGATCTGGAAAGTCATGTCGGGGTCCTTTGTGCTTCATGAAACACCCTGTCGGCCGCGCTCCGCTCGCGCCACCCGATACATGCTACGCCCCGCAGGATTGCCACGCCCCAATGCGCCCGTCCGGCCCAATCTCTGCCACGCGCGCAGCAACCGCCCCAACAGGCCAGACGGCGGANGGCACTTCGACAATCTCCGNCGCGGAAAATCCTGAACCGAAATCGAACGCCACCGCGAACCGGCCTGCGTTCTCCGCTTCCGGCAGGGCCCAGCTTTCCGGCACATCCGCCCCGCGCCGTGTCCAGCTCAACTGGTCGCCCACGCGCCTCAGATGCGCAACCGGCCAGGGCCGGCCCGCCTGATCCTCGAACGTCTCCGCCATTGCGGTATCGTCGGTGACCGCTTTCCACATCATCTCCACGCCGAGCGTCTCGCCGCCAAGGCGCGCCCGCACCACAGCGGCATCCAGCATCACCAGCCGCGCGCCAATCTGGGCCNNGCCCGGCACGCTGCCCCTTTGCCCCCTCAACAGGCCGCTNAGNTGCCANACATCCGGCGCAACAAGGTCCGCGCTCTGGAACTGGATGCACTCCCAGCCCGNNTCCGTCTCNANCANGGCCGCNTTGCCGCCGGACAGCACCTGCCCCTCTGGCAGGCTCGCAAACTCTCCCCCCGGACAATACACACTCAGAACCGTCGCAAGATCCCACCGCCCGACGGGCCCCGGTCCGCACGCTTCCGTCAGCCGNCCGATCACGGCAGGCCGGGAGAGGCGCGCCACCTCNTTCAGCGCATCNTCCGCGAGCCCGGNCAGAACCGCCACCTCGCCCGGCCACGGATCGGCCCAAGCCGCGACAAGCGGGCCGGTCTCCTCTCCAAATTCCGGCAGGTGCGGCGCATCCATGATGACCAGATCCACCCCGCCAAACACTGCTGCCTCCGGCGGCGCGCTGCCGGCCTCTCCCGCACGGACACGCGGCATCGGTGTCAGTTCCTCATGGCAGGTGAGCGCGCGAACACCGCCGCGATCCGCCACATCGCTCACCCGCCAGACCGCGCCATTCTCCAGCCGCAGCCCATCACCGGGCTCCAGCGCCAAGGCCGACAGCGGCAGCGCACAAGTCAGGCTCTCGCCACTCGCCGCCGTTTCCAGCAAGGCCCCCGCCACCGCCGCCGCCCGGCTTGCCCCAAGGGCCAGTGACAATGTCACATCCTGCACAAGCCGTGCATCTCCCCCGCCTGCGCGCGCTTCGGCCAGGCCCGGTTGGTAGTCCGCCTCAAGATCAATATATGACAGGCGAAGGCGCGCCGGGGCCTTGTCCAGCAGGCCGCGTGTGCGCTGTGCCCCCGTCTCGGTCAGCGCCGCCGCCGATACGGCCAGCACCTCGCCCTCACCCACCATGCGGAACACCAGTGCGCCATCACGCTCCACGCACTCAAACCCGTACGCCACCTTCAGCGGCTCAAGCGCCGCGCGCACCGAATGCACCCCGTCGAGGCCATAGCCCTCAACCACGCCGTCCAGTCCGGAGACGTCAACATCTTCCACGCCGCCCCGCGCGCAGATGTCCGCCACCACATCGGCCAATGGTGCAAGGCCCGACCGGCCATTCAGCCAATGCCCGCGCGCCCAGTTTCCGCCATCACTCCAGACCGCCTCCTTCAGTGGCCAGGCTGGAAACGATCGCCCATCCCACGCCCAGACATAGGCGGCCTCCACCAGTGGTTCAGCCTCCCAATGCGGCAACACCGCCGCCAGCGCCCGCCTCTGGAACACCTCGTCCCGCGCCCCGCTGGAATAGGGCGGCAGCGCGCTTTCGCTGCTTTTCGGATCATAGAACACATTTGGCGCATTTCCGCCCTTG
>NZ_NHCK01000034.1:0-38068 GCF_002172815.1 Hyphomonas sp. TMED31
GAAGCCGCCTCAGCCAATTCGTGGATCGTGACCGAGGACGACCAGATCATCACCCGCAACCTGTCCAGCGACATTCTGCCCGGCATCACGCGCGCACATGTTATTGCCCGCCTGAGAGATCGAGGCCTCACTGTGGAAGAACGCGCCTTCACTCCCGATGAAGCCTATGCTGCGCGGGAGATCTTCACCACCTCGGCCGGTGCGATGATTGCGCCTGTGGTCCAGTTGGAAGATCGCCCTGTCGGCGACGGCAAGCCCGGCCCAGTAACCCGTCTTGTACAGCGGCTATATTATGAAGCGCTGGGCGCAGACGTCTCCAAAGTGGCCGCCTGGGCCCTCGCCTGAAGCGTGTGGCGCACTTTCAGGCCCAAAATCACACTCGCCAGAAGGATTGTAACCAAGTTGGCGATGATAATCGGCATTGAGTTGAGCAGGAAGCCGTAGACCAACCAGCCCGTCACGCCCGCCGTGAACATCGTGTACATGATCAGGGAAATGCCGTCCGTCCGGCCGGTCCGGATGACCATCAGGGCCTGTGGCAGGAATGAAAGCGTGGTGAGGGCAGCGGCCACAAGGCCGATCATGTCAGTCATCGCCGGAAACTCCGTGTACGCAGGGGCGCTATACCTGATTTCAGGTAGCCGCGAAATGTCCAGAAAGCCGTAGCAAATATGGGGATGTTTGCGCTAACGGATTTCACACAGGAAGATGGCTATTCCTTGTCGATGATCTCGCCTTCGATGATTTCTCCGTTGCCTTCCCCTGCTCCGGAACTTGCGCTGTTGGAAAAGCCTGTATTCATCTGGCTCATCACTGCCGACACTTCCTGTGTTGCGATGCGCGCACTGAAAGTATTTGCCAGCAGGGCGATGCCCGTTGTCGCGCAGAATAGCCCGACATCCACCGCGCCATATCCGCGCGCCAGGGACGTCTCTCGAAACAACGCAAACACGCCGAGGCAGACAATGAACAATCCTGCCAGCAAACCCGCACGCACGGCGAACCCTGGCAGCAGTCCCGTCACTGCGGGATACCCTTCATGGCCAGTCAGTCGATGCAACCGGAAACGCTCAACCCAGCTGGCCAGAAGCATTCCGGCCGCCAACGCCGCCACCATAAGCACGCTGCGCTCCAGAAGCGCCGCGACGACCACGCCAAGCGGAAAGATGAGGATAGCGATTATCCGCAAAAGCAAGGCGGACTGGATCAGACTGGTCGGCTGGTTCACGTATTTCTCCTCTCGCCTCCATCTGGTTGCTCTGACATCCTGACGCAAGCATGCACGCTTGCCTTGTGTCGTTTCACACGGCATGTTGCGGCGCAACATAATAAGGGGAGAATTCCGTGGCAGACATGGATAAAGCATACCAGCACGCGCCGGACCGCCCGTGGATCTTTCGGACCTATGCGGGCCATTCCACGGCGACGAAATCCAACGAGCTCTATCGCGGCAATCTCGCCAAGGGCCAGACAGGCCTGTCGATCGCCTTCGACCTGCCCACACAGACCGCCTATGACGCCGACCACATCCTTTCAAAGGGCGAAGTCGGCAAGGTCGGCGTGCCCGTGAAGCATCTTGGCGATATGCGCCTGCTCTTCGATCAGTTGCCGCTGGAAGAGATGAACACGTCCATGACGATCAATGCGCCGGCGGCCTGGATGCTGGCGCTGTACGTCGCGCTGGCAGATGAACGCGGAGATGATCGCAAAAAGCTGCGCGGGACGACCCAGAACGACATTGTTAAGGAGTATCTCTCCCGCGGAACCTATGTGTTCCCGCCCGAGCCGAGCCTTCGCCTGATCTCGGACATGGTCAGTTGGTGCTATACTGAAGTACCCAAATGGAATCCGATGAATGTCTGCTCCTATCACCTGCAGGAAGCGGGCGCGACACCGGAGCAGGAACTGGCCTACGCGCTGGCGACGGCAATCTCTGTTCTGGATACGGTGAAAGCCGGCGGACAAGTTCCGGAATCAGACTTTGAGACTGTTTTCGGTCGTATTTCATTTTTTGTGAACGCCGGTGTCCGTTTCGTTACGGAACTTTGTAAGATGCGTGCCTTTGTGGAACTCTGGGAGGAGATTGGCCGCGAGCGCTATGGCGTCACCAGCCCAAAGGCGCTGCTGTTCCGCTACGGCGTTCAGGTCAATTCGCTCGGCCTGACCGAGCCGCAGCCTGAAAACAATGTCTATCGCATATTGATTGAAGCGATGGCGGTCACGCTATCCAAAAAAGCTCGGTGCCGCGCCCTGCAATTACCGGCCTGGAACGAGGCGCTTGGCCTGCCACGCCCGTGGGACCAGCAATGGTCTTTGCGCCTGCAACAGATCCTCGCCTATGAGACGGACCTTCTGGAATATGAAGACATTTTCGATGGCAGCCACGTCATCGAATCCAAGACTGAGGAATTGAAAGCGCTGGCCCGCGATACACTTGCCGACATTGATCAGCGCGGCGGGGCGACGAAATCGATCGATTTCATGAAAGAAAGTCTGGTCGACGCTCATATCGAGCGCATCAAGGCCATCGAGAGCGGCGAGCTGACTGTGGTGGGCGTCAATCGCTATACAGAAAGCGAAAACAGCCCGCTCGGCGCGGGTGACGGCTCGATCCAGACTGTCGACCCCGCAGAAGAATCTGCCCAGGTGCGCGACTTGAAGGAATGGCGCAGCCAACGCGACCAGTCTGCCGTCGATGAGGCGCTCGCCAATCTGAAACAGGCCGCGCGCGATGGCACCAACATCATGGAGCCATCCATTGTCTGCGCGAAGGCCGGCGTTACGACCGGCGAATGGGGCACCGCGATGCGGGAGGTATTCGGTGAATTCCGTGCGCCGACGGGCGTTGCAATGGTTATCAAGACCGAAGGCGAGGAAGATGTCACCGCGGTCCGCAAGGAAGTTGAACGCGTTTCCGAAGCGCTCGGCCGCCAGCTGACCTATGTGCTCGGCAAGCCAGGCCTTGATGGCCACTCCAATGGCGCCGAGCAGATCGCCGCGCGCGGCCGGGAAGTGGGCATGAATGTCGTCTATGAAGGCATTCGTTTCACACCATCCGAGATCGCCGCGCAGGCGAAGGAAAACAACGCCCATGTCGTGGGCCTGTCGATCCTGTCCGGAAGCCATTTGGATTTGGTGCGCGAAACGATTGCCGAGCTTCGCAAGGTCGGCCTCGACAATGTCCCGGTTGTTGTGGGCGGCATCATCCCACCGGAAGATTCCCGCGCCCTGCGCCAGATGGGCATCGCCCGCGTTTACACGCCGAAGGATTTCAAGATCACCGAGATCATGGGCGACGTGGTGGGCATCGTGGACAAGGCATGGCTGGTCGAAGGCTGAGGCACACAATCTGCGCATTATAGATTGAATACCTGACCGTTCGCCTTTATCGGGCGCGCACAAGCAGGAAGGCTTCACCATGCCCCATTCCAAACCTTTTGAACTCGGCTGGGAGGAATGGCTCGCGCTGCCTGATCTTGGCCTGCCAGCAATCAAGGCGAAGGTGGATACAGGCGCGCGCACGTCTGCGCTGCACGCCAGCGTGATTGAGCCATTTGGTCCGGCTGACGCGCCGCAAGTACGCTTCCTGATACAACCAGACCCGAACAATCCCGCGCTCGAGGTGACGTGTTCAGCACCGGTCGTGGACCGCCGCGACGTGACAAGCTCGAACGGGGAAACAGAGCTGCGCTATGTAATCCAGACCGATGTGGAAATGGGTGGCCGACGCTGGCCGATCCAACTGACGCTAACCAATCGCGAAAGCATGTCCTACCGAATGCTGTTCGGACGCGGCGCAATCCAGCCCGACATGATTGTCGATGCCAACGCGTCGTTCCGTCAGCCGAAGCTGGACTTCGCCGCCTATGCCGGCCTGCCGAAAAAGCGCCCTGTAAAACGCCCCCTCCGGATCGCCCTGCTAACGCGTGAGCCGAAGAATTACTCCAGTCAGCGCCTGATAGAAGCAGCGCAAGCGCGGGGCCACGTGATCGAAGCCATCGACACGGCACGCTGCTACATGCAAATCGGCACAACGCACCCGCAAGTGCATTATGATGGCAAGGCGCTGCCGCGTTATGACGCCGTCATCCCGCGTATCGGTGCGGGTATAACGGATTACGGGCTCGCCGTATTGCGCCAGTTCACCAACACTGGCGCCTTCTGCCTGAACAGCGCGAGTTCCATCGGGCATTCGCGCGACAAGCTGATGGCCCACCAATTACTTGCGCGCGCCAAGATAGACATGCCAGTCACCGCCTTTGCCCACAGCCCGAAAGACACGAAAGACCTTATCTCTCTGGCCGGAGGGGCACCGGTGGTGGTGAAGCTGCTCTCATCGACACAGGGCAAAGGCGTCGTGTTGGCAGAAACACGCAAGGCTGCGGAAAGCTTGACTGACGCCTTCCGCGGGCTGGACGCCAACTTCCTGGTTCAGGAATTCGTGGAAGAGGCGGCCGGGACCGATGTGCGAGCCTTTGTGATTGGCAACAAGGTGGTNGGCGCAATGAAGCGCCAGGCACAGAAGGGCGAGTTCCGGTCNAATTTGCACCGTGGCGGCACCGCATCCACGATCAAACTGACGCGGCAGGAGAGAGATACGGCGCGGGAGGCAGCAAAGGTACTTGGCCTGCGGGTCGCTGGCGTAGACCTTCTGCAAACGGAGAAAGGCCCGAAAGTTCTGGAAGTGAATTCCTCCCCCGGCCTTGAGGGTATCGAGTCCGCCACGGGCAAGGATATTGCCGGCCTGATCATCGAACATCTTGAAAGNCAGGTCCGGCCGCTTGCNCGNGTTCGTGAACCTGCATCACGCAANCGCCGCTGANNGGCNATCAGCGAGAACTGAACAGTTTTCCTTTTTCCGTGATCAGAACAACGATGAGCGATCCAACGCCGAGCGCCACAAAGCCGAGCATCAAGGGCAGGGTGGTTCCGTTGTAATAGCTGCCGATCACCATGCCGAGCAGGCTGGAGACAGTCGTNGTCGCAAACCCGTAGGCTGCGGACGCCGTACCCGCGATCTTGCCAAGCGGCTCCATCGCCAGCGCTGAAAAGTTCGCACCCATCATGCCAAAACAGGCAAAGGTCAGCGTGAACATCGGGAAGAACCAGTAAAGGCTTTCACCAAACAGCCAGGTCCTCAACGCGAGCGCCGACGACATCAGGATGAACACGACCATCGCCCCGTGACTGAGCCGGCGCATACCTACACGCTCCACGAAACGGGAGTTGAAGAAGTTTGCGCCCGCCAGTGCGGCAGCGATGCCGGCGAACCAGAACGCAAACGTCTCTTCCTGTCCGAATACACCGCGGAAGACCTGCTCGGAGGAACCGATGAAGGAAAAGAGCGCACCAAATATNATGCCGGACGCNCACATATAGCCGAAGGTGACGCGGCTGCGTCCGACTTCCANATAGTTTCCAAAGGCCGACGCCAGATTGAGCGGCTTGCGCGNATCTTCGGGGAGGGTTTCTGGCAGGCGAAACCAGGTCCAGACCAGAAGCGCCAGNCCAAACAGGGCCAGCACACCGAAGATCCATTGCCAAGGCGCGATGAACAAGACGACCTGCCCCATCGCTGGCGCGATCATTGGAACGATCATGAAGATGGTCATGACGAGAGACATGAATCCCGCCATACGACGGCCGGCATAAAGGTCCCGCACAACCGAGACCGCAACCAGGCGGGCGCCAGAGGCAAAAACGCCTTGAAGGAAACGCGCCGCCAACAGGGCGTGAAAATCTCGCANTGCTGCGCACAGAACCGCCGTTAGCGCGTATCCGATCAGGCCAATGAACAATGGCATCCGCCGCCCAAACCGGTCAGAAATCGGTCCCCAGAAAAGCTGTGGGGCGCCAAAGCCGAGAATGTAGGCGAATATGATCAATTGTTGCCGATTGGCATCTTCTGGCAACGCGCCTGTCAGCCCGGTGGCACTGGCGATTTCCCCAAGTGCAGGCAGCATGATGTCGATGGCCAGAGCATTCAGTGCCATCAAGGCGGCAACCATGACCACCATCTCGGTTCGGCTTGGCACCGAGCGACCGTGTGCGCCTTGTTTTATGAGAGGTTGTTGCGGGGGTTGTTCTGAATCTGGCATGTCCGGAAAGTCCCCGCGTTTCGTCTAGCCGGTCCATTTGGGGCGCGTTGGGACCAAAGGCCAGTGGCGAAGACATAAAAAAACCCCGCCAAAAGGCGGGGCTGCAATGCGGTTTCGCAATCAAAGGTCAGTTTGGTTGAGGCCGAACTATGTTCATGCCCAGATTGTAGGTTACCTGCTCAGCATCGAAATACGCCGCATCGTCAGGCTTCTTGCCCTTACCCATCAGGATTTCGGCAGATGCCACGTACTTGGTACGCTCACGATATTCAGATGGGCCGCCCCAGTAAGGGTCGAGCGGCCCAAAACGCGCGTGCCGCGATCGCAGGAAAGGATCGTGATAATAGCGGGCATAGGGGCCGAAATAGGCATAATTCAGGTGAAAATGGCTGTAATACGGAGAATATGCTCCCCCAACCGGAACCAGTCGGCTGTTCGAGTCTGTTTCGCGGCGCACAACCCGGAAATGATCATACCCATTCAGACGAGTCAGCTCTGCAGCGCGATAGAGAAGATAGGTCTCTACCGTCTTTCGGTCAGTCAGCGAATTACCGGAGAACTCGACCTGAAAGCGATTGTCTTCAATCTTCACTTCTGAGTAGCCGCTATTGCCGTCAATGGCAGCCTGATAGGGCGTAGCGGTGGCGCAGGCACCTAGTAAGGCCAGCGCGGCCAATGCGCCTGAAAGCTTTAATGTAGGCATGGGGCGAACCCTCCTCAGTGTTGATCCCGCCATTTTATGGAGGAAGCTGGCTGAACACTAGTTGAATTGGCTTCACGTTTCAGCGAGCAGATTGTTCCTGAAACAGAAAAGGGCGACCCGGAGGCCGCCCTGTACTCATTTGTCTGAAACGCCAGATTACGCGGCCTTGTAGCCCATCACGGCTTTCACTTCGAGGAACTCCTCGAAACCGTACTCGCCCCATTCGCGGCCATTGCCAGACTGGCCATAGCCACCGAATGGCGCCGTGAAGTCCGGGCGGGCTCCATTGACCTGGATCTGGCCAGCGCGGATNCGGTTGGCCACNTTGCGGGCCTCNTCTTCTGCGCCCTGCACATAGCCNGCGAGACCATAAACCGTATCGTTCGCCATCTGGACCGCATCGTCGACATCCTCATACGGGATCATGACCAGCACCGGCCCGAAAATTTCTTCCCGAGCGATCGTCATGTCATTCGTCACGTTTGCAAACACGGTCGGACGCGCAAAATAGCCCTTGTTGAAGCCTTCCGGACGTCCCGGACCACCAGCAACCAGGGTTGCGCCCTCTTCAATACCCTTCTGGATCAGGTCCTGAACCTTCTGGTACTGATTTCCGTTGGAAATTGGTCCGATCGCGCCCGGCGTCGCCTCTGCAGGCATCATCACCTTCACAGATTCAGCAGCGGCTTTTGCAATAGCGATCGCCTGCTCCTGCTGGTCCTTCTGGACGAACATGCGCGACGGAGCGTTACAGGACTGACCAGAATTGGTCATCATCTGCATCACGCCACCGCCGACGGCCTTATCGAGATCCGCTGAAGGCAGGATGATATTCGGGCTTTTGCCACCCAGCTCCTGGGCGACGCGTTTCACCGTCGGTGCAGCGGCCTGGGCGACCAGAACACCAGCACGGGTCGAGCCGGTGAAGCTCATCATGTCAACATCCGGGTGNGCCGAGAGAGAGGAACCAACGCCCGGACCATCACCGTTCACGAGGTTGAACACGCCCTTCGGCACACCGGCCTCATGCATGATCTCAGTGAGGATCATGGCATCCAGGGGAGCAATCTCGGATGGCTTCAGAACCATCGTGCAGCCTGCTGCAATGGCAGGCGCCACTTTGCAGGCAATCTGATTGAGCGGCCAGTTCCATGGCGTGATGAACCCGCAGACGCCAATCGGCTCCTTGCGGAGCAATGTCGTGCCTTTCAATTCTTCGAATTGATATTCGCGAAGGATCGCAGCGGTGGTGCCGAAATGGCCCATACCAGCTGGCACTTGCGCAGCGTTGGCCAGCCACATCGGCGCGCCCATCTCATTTGAGATCGCCTCAGCCATTTCAGGCATACGCGCCTTGATGCCTGCNGCAATCTTTTCCAGCAACTCAGCGCGATACTCCACGCTCGTTTGCGAAAATGATGGGAAGGCAGCCTTCGCAGCAGCAACGGCCTTGTCGACATCTGCTTTCGAGCCGATCGAGATGACGGCAAAACTCTCTTCAGTTGCCGGATTTTCGATTTCCATTGTCCGTGGCTCTACGGGATCTACCCATGCGCCGTCGATATAGAACTGCTTGTATTCTTTCATGCTGTTCGGGCCTCCCTGTGGTCCATTTGCTGACACGACTATAGGTGCGCCNCCCGCCACGGGCGAGTCCTGACGCAGCGTAATTTCAATGGCCGCGAAATCAGCTGCCGTGTACGTGATCTACGTCGAAAGCCGCAATCGTGGCGAGGTTCACAATGTCGCCCACGGTCGCACCGAGGGAGGCGATCTGAACCGGCNTTTCCAAACCAAGCAGCATCGGGCCGATCACCGTTGCACGGCTCATGGACTCCAGNAGCTTGGTCGAGATTGAAGCTGCATGAATCGCAGGCATCACCAGCACGTTCGCCGGGCCAGTCAGGCGGGAGAACGGATAGAGCAGCTTGTGGCTCGGATTGAGTGCAACGTCGGCGCTCATATCGCCCTCATACTCAAAATCGATGCCGCCCATACTGTCGAGAATTGCCACCGCTTCGCGCACTTTTTCCCCACGCTCACCCATCGGATTTCCGAACGTAGAGTAGGAGAGGAAGGCAACGCGCGGAGAGAATCCGAGCGAACGAACCGCGCGCGCAGATTCCATTGCGATGTTGGCGAGNTCTTCGCCCTGCGGCAGTTCGGTAACGCTCGTGTCCGCAATAAAGACGGTGCGTCCCCGGTTAATCACCATGGACATGCCGATCACAGCTTGGCCCGGGATCGGGTCCAGGACGAGCAGCGAGTCATTCAACGCGACGTCGTAGTTCCGGGTCACCCCGGTCACCATGCCGTCAGCATCACCATTCTTCAGCATGCAGCAACCGAACACGTTCCGGTCCTGATTGACGAGACGCTGGGCGTCGCGCTTCAGGTAGCCGTCACGCTGGAGGCGCGCATACAGCATGTCCGTATAGAGCGGATTGTTGTCGGATACGCGCGCATTGATGATTTCCAGCGACCCCTTGGCGACACCCATCTGTTCCATGGCGCGCTCGACCTGAGCTTCGCGGCCGATAAGGATCGGATGGCCAAGGCCCTGGTTCTTGAAGCTGAAAGCGGCACGTACAACGGCAGGCTCTTCGCCCTCAGCGAACACGATCCGGCGCTGCAGCTCCTTGCAACGNGCNTGAACGCCTTGAATGAACGAAGCCGATGGGTCAGCCCGGCGAGCCAGAGAGTGGCGGTAGGCTTCCATGTCTTCAATAGGTTTACGCGCAACGCCGGTATCCATTGCGGCCTGGGCCACGAATGGCGGGATAAAGCTGATCAGACGCGGGTCAAANGGGGTTGGAATAATATATTCACGCCCGAAGCTTGGGCGGGCACCGTGGTAGGCAGCTGCCACTTCATCCGGCACGTCTTCACGCGCCAGCTCGGCCAGCGCCTGCGCAGCCGCGACTTTCATTTCCTCATTGATACCACGAGCCCGCACATCAAGCGCGCCGCGGAAAATATANGGGAAGCCGAGAACGTTGTTGACCTGGTTTGGATAGTCCGACCGTCCGGTCGCAATAATCGCATCATCACGAACCGACTTGATGTCTTCCGGCGTAATCTCCGGATCCGGATTAGCCATTGCAAAGATGATCGGGTCCTTCGCCATGGACTTCACCATCTCTGTTGAGACAGCGCCTTTCACCGACAGTCCCAGAAAGACGTCGGCGCCATCCATGGCTTCCGCAAGCGTGCGCTTGGTTGTCTTCACCGCGAAGGCAGACTTGAACTGNTCCATCTTCTCGGAGCGCCCCTCATAGACCACACCAGTGGAGTCGCACATCAGGATATTCTCGGCTTTCACGCCGAGGTGCCGGATNAGNCCTGCACAGGAAAGGCCGGCGGCCCCTGCCCCGGACACAGCAACTTTCAGGTCTTCCAGTTTGCGGCCCGTAATGTGGCACGCATTGATCAGGCCAGCCGCCGCNATGATCGCNGTGCCGTGCTGGTCATCNTGGAAGACTGGAATGTCCAATTCNTCACGCAGACGACTCTCAATGATGAAGCAATCCGGCGAAGAAATGTCTTCCAGATTGATCCCGCCCCAAGTCGCGCCGATATTGCGAACGGTTGTGATGAANTCCTCGACGTCCGTCGTGCTGACTTCCACATCGAAGCTGTCAATGTCAGCGAACCGTTTGAACAGGACGGATTTGCCTTCCATCACCGGTTTGGATGCCATTGGCCCCAGATTCCCGAGACCAAGAATAGCGGTACCGTTGGAGATAACAGCCACCATGTTGCCCTTNGCCGTGTAATCGTAGGCNCGATCCTCATCCTCAGCGATGGCGAGAACAGGAACGGCAACGCCGGGACTGTAGGCCAGCGACAGATCGCGCTGAGTGCCCATTGGCTTGGTCGGCACCATCGAAATCTTGCCAGCATGTGGCTGCGAGTGGAAATCGAGGGCTTCCTGATCTGTGAAGCTCGGCCGTTTTGTGGTCATCGCGCGGAAAATCCGTTGTTGCAAAAAGTTTCAGATGAGGCCGCAAACTAGGCCGGTGCGATTGGCATGCCAACAGCAAAACCGGCCAATCAGTGCGATATGATCACTTTGTCGCGCGCAAGCTGGTGCGAGGCTTTGCGAATCTCTGGCACTGGCGCTAGCGTCCCGCTCCATGGCTGATACCGCTACACCCTCGAAACCTGCGTCCGCGCCGAGCCCGTTCATGGCGCAATACCTGTCGATCAAGGCACGGCACGCCGATGCCCTGCTCTTCTTTCGTATGGGTGATTTCTACGAGCTCTTCTTCGAGGACGCTATTGAAGCCGCGAAGGTGCTGGACATCACGCTAACCTCTCGGGGGGAGTATGATGGCAAGCCCATTCCGATGGCGGGCGTACCCTACCATGCCGCCGAGGGATATCTCGCACGACTGATCAAGGCCGGATGCCGGGTTGCGGTATGTGAGCAGACAGAAACTCCGGCGGAAGCCAAGAAACGCGGTTCAAAGGCGATCGTTAATCGCGACATCGTCCGCATCGTAACGCCAGGAACGCTGACCGAAGACGCGCTGCTGCCGGCACGACAGGATCAGGCGCTTGCCGCCATCGCGCTCGGGACCGGTGGCACCGAAGCTGCGATTGCGGTGTGCGATGTTTCAACCGGACGATTTGATGTCACGGCGCTTGCTGCCGATGCGTTGGCCGACTCCCTCATGGCCTACCCCCTCTCGGAATTGTTGGTGTCCGACGGCGATCTCGACAAGACTGCCGTCGCCAACACGGTCGCGCTCTCAAGCGCTCCGGTCACATTCCGCCCGGCCCGTAGCGCCAATCACAAAGCTGGCGAAAACCTGCTGAAGNAGACCTTCAACATTGCCGCGCTGGAGGCGCTCGGTGATTTCAATCGCGCAGAGCTCGCAGCGATTGGATTGTTGCTGGATTATGTGAAGCTGACCCAGGCAGGCAGCGAGATCCGCCTGGACCCACCGGTTCGAGCTCGATCGGAAGGCCATCTCGCCATTGATCCGGCAACACGAACAAGCCTCGAGATCGACCGGTCCATGCGCGGAGATCGCAATGGCTCTCTGCTCGGCACGATTGATCGGACTGTCACAGCGCCCGGCGCGCGCCTTCTGGCCGCCAGGCTGGCGCGTCCGTCCGTCGACCGGGANGAGATNGAGGCACGCCTNGATGCCGTGTCCTGGTTTGCCGACGACCGCGATACGGTTGAGACNGTCAGATCGANCCTCAAAGCAGCGCCAGACCTTGAACGGGCACGAACCCGCCTCCGCCTCGGGCGAGGTGGACCGCGGGATCTTGTCGCCATTGGTCGCGCATTGGTTGCCGCCCACGAAGCTGCAAGCCGCCTCACGGCTCTGGGAACCGTCTTGCCGTCCAGGATTTCTGACGCAACCNNAGCGCTGAACCTCAACAAGGATGCCTCGCTTGCCGAGCTCTCCCGCGATCTCGAAACAGCGTTGTCCGAAAACCCACCTACCCTGGCCCGTGACGGCGGATTCATCGCCCAAGGTTGGGACGCTGCGCTGGACGAGGCGCGCGGCCTTCGTGATGACAGCCGCCAGATCATTGCTGCGCTCCAGGCCCGATATGCGGACGANACCGGCATTTCCGCGTTGAAGATCAAATTCAACAATGTGCTCGGCTATTTTGTTGATGTGCCTGCCCGGCATGGGGACGCTCTCATGAAGCCCCCCTTGTCAGAGACCTTCATTCATCGCCAGACACTGGCCAGCAATGTTCGCTTTTCAACGCAGGAATTGTCTGAACTCGCCGGGAAAATATCGCGCGCAGAAGACGAAGCCAAAGGACGCGAACTTGCAATCTTTGACCAGTTCTGCAGCCGCATTGATNGGCTGAGCCCTTCCCTCTCCCGGTCTGCCTCTGCCATTGCTGAACTGGATGTCGCCGCCGCTTCCGCGGAATGGGCATTCGAAGCGGATGCGGTTCGCCCGGCCCTGACCGATGACACCACATTCAAGGCGACCGGCTTGCGCCATCCGGTCGTCGAAGCCGCGCTGAAGAAAGATGGGCAAGGCTTCACTGCAAATGATCTGAACCTGAGCGGCGACGATACGGGTACGCNCCTACTTCTCGTCACCGGTCCAAACATGGCAGGTAAGTCGACCTATTTGCGGCAGGGTGCACTGGCGGTGATATTGGCCCAGTCCGGTTTATTCGTGCCCGCACGATCCNTCACCCTGGGCCTCTGTGACCGCATCTTNTCTCGCGTCGGCGCNTCGGACGACCTGGCCCGAGGCAGATCAACCTTCATGGTTGAAATGGTGGAAACTGCCGCAATCCTNAACCAGGCAACCGAGCGCAGCTTCGTCATCATGGACGAAGTCGGTCGCGGCACTTCAACATGGGATGGCCTTGCCATCGCCTGGGCAGCGGTCGAACATTTGCACTCAGTCAATAAATCGCGGGCCTTGTTTGCCACGCACTATCATGAACTGACAAAGCTCGTCGAAGACCTGCCCGGCGCAGCAAACGCGTCGCTACGCGCGAAAGAGTGGAAGGACGACCTTGTCTTCCTGCACGAAGTACAATCTGGCCCGGCGGACAAATCCTATGGNGTTCAAGTTGCCAAACTGGCGGGACTTCCGAAGAANGCCGTCAGACGCGCCGGGCAAATACTGAAACAGCTGGAAGCGGAACCCAGTGCACCCGAAAGCCTGCCCCTGTTCGCAGCTGCGTCTTTTACACCGGACACGGAAGACAATGCTGNCCCCGAAGAGATCGTCGCCCCATCAGAGGCAGATAAAGCTTTGCAACAAATAGATCCGGACTCGCTCACACCCCGCGAAGCGCTTGATCTAATGTATCGCCTGAAGGCACTGGCCTCAGACTAAGTTCCTGGCCGCAGCCCCAGCCGTTTGAGCGGAGACCCGAGACCGCCACTGACCATGGCCGCCAGAATTTTCGGAGCGGGAGATATACGACTGACTGGAGCCGCCAGCCAATCCCTGAGCCAGGCGAGACTTCCGGAATCGGATTGATAGGCCGGCGTGAACAACCAACTCATGGCCTGAAACAATCGAACATGCATTTTTCGCATGCGGGCATAGTACATCAATTGTCGGTCGAGCTCGTCTGACTCTCCCAACGCGCGCGCCAACGCATACGCATCCAGCAACGCCATATTGGCTCCCTGCCCCAATTGCGGACTGGCAGCATGCCAACTATCGCCAATGTGAACGACACGCTGGTCAACAACCGGCCTGTGCGTGCGATGTTNATATCGGGCAAATGTCAACTGNTCGTGGTTTTCCAGCGGCTCCAGCAACGCGGAGGTCTCCGGCCAGAGATCAATGGCCTCACGCTTCCAGTCTGATAATGGCGCCTGTTTCCACTGCATGTATGCATCATTGCGGATAGACCAGAAATAGGTAAGGCATTCCTGCGCAGAGTCGCTTGAACGGCCAGATGGCATGACGCCTGACATTTGGCGCGCCTGTCTGTACCGCTGGACCAGCGCGTCCAACTCGAAGCCAGCATTCTCTTGCCACGGAAGAGTTACCCACAATGCTCCATATGGAAGTGCATGGCGAGCCCGCAGGGATAACGGCGACCGAACGCCAAGTGCATCCACCACAATGTCAAAAGGGCCAAGTGTGGTCCCCGCCCCTGTCGTCAACAGGCCTTGTCCGGCACTTGCGGAAATGATCCGCGTCGAAGGCACAATTTCTGCGCCTGCGTACACAGCGGCTTGGTATACGAGATCAAACAGTGCGCCCCGCTGTATCGCAACCCCGCAAAGTCCCGGTCGCAAAGCCCCATACTGAACATCCAGCACCGTCCGTCCATTGTCCACGGATTGTCCATGCAGGCGACGAATGGTTGAACCAAGCTCCGACGCAGCTTCGCGCAGTCCCAGCTCGCCCAATATGGTGAGACCGGTTTCCTGCAGGATCAGTCCAGCCCCGACAGGTCTCGGTGCGTCGAACTGGTCGAATACGGAAACCTTGTGGCCGTCGCGGGCAAGAAACGCCGCTGCTGCAAGTCCGCCAATGCCCGCACCGGCAATCGCAATCTTGCGGGCCTCAGACATGTCAGCCGGCAACCCTTACCGGGTTATGATTGCAAACGAGCTGCTTCACGAACTCAACATGGCTTCGCAAGCGATAAAGGTCATCCGTGTAGGACAAGGGAACCTCCACCGCGCCGATCTCGGCTTGNAATGCCTCCAGTTCTTCAAGCACCTGATCTCGCTGATCATCGCGATCTGCAGCCCGGCCCCGCTCTTCAAGCGTGCGTAAGTCTTCATACCAGACATANATCTTCCGGCGCACGCGCCAGCGATAGATAGGTGGCGCCACCCGAACGAGCGGAAACAGAAGCGTCAGAAGCGGAATTGCCAGAACCCAGGCGCGCTCCAGAAAGTTGGCCACATCAAAAGAGAAATAGCGCCGAAGAAAGGAGGGACCATTCTGGTAGTATCGGCGCGCCTGATCCGTTATCGGCAAATCAATCAGATCAGGGTCCGGGTAGTGTCCAGCAGGCGCGAGAAGCGTACCTTCGGAATGGATTGATGTGGCCGCATCGATGAGCAGAGCCTCAATCGCCGGGTGCAAATCCTTGCGGACGACCAATTGAGCGACCGGAGCGACAAGGGGCACATCTGCTGCTGGAATATCCTCTCCAATGTCCACCACACCGCGCAACAGGATGATATCGGACAAAGCCTCGTGACGCCGAGCCAGCGCAGGCGCGCGCTCGAATGGTAGTAGGCGCACATCCTCATTGACCAGAAGCCGATCAATATAGGAGGACTCCACAGAAGCCGCGAACGCAGCGGCATCGACCTCACCTGCCAGAAGCGCGTCCGCCGCTGTCGTGCCGGATAGCGTCAATCGCGTCGTCTCGATCCATTCCCCGCCATAATCTGCCTGCAGGTCCAGCGCCAGAATACGCGTGCCTGAGCCATCTCCCCCAATAGCGATGCGGCCTGCGCGCAAGTCTCCCAGACTTTCCGCAGGAAAATCACTGCGAACGAAAACCCAGAACGGTTCCGGAAACAGCCCACCAATCGACCGCAATTCTTCGCGGTCGCGATCCGTCGCAAGACCGCCTTGCACCAGTCCGACATCGGCTTCGGAATCGTCGAGCAGACGCAGATTGTCGATCGAACCTTGAGTCTCAACAAGTTCAACCTCAACGCCCTCTTCCGCGAGCAAGCGTTGATACCGCTCTGCAAACGCATGGTAGGCGCCGCCCGGGCTACCGGCGGCAAATCGAATATTCTTTGGAGGGGCCGGGTCCATAAGCACGAGGGCCAGCAATACCCCGGCAAGGGCGACGACCACCAATGGCCAATAGACTTTCAGGAAATCCCGCAATCCCGACATCAACCAGGCCTCCCACCTCGCATTTCCATGACGGTTAAAGCTCTAGGCCGGGAACTTGCAAGGATCAACAAAGCGTAACGCGCTGCCTTCAAATGGCCGCATGCACGCCGCGCATGGAACCTATTCCGTTAGGAGAGTGTTCATANAGGCAACGCGGCACCAAATAGGCCCGAGCAGCAAGAAAGGACCGAACCGGTGAGCAATCCAATTTCCCTGACAAGACTTCTGTCNGTTACGGTGATGGGNCTGATTGCCGCTCTGGCGTTCATCATGATCCTGATGCCTGCGCCATCGCTCTANGCTGGTTAGTCTTTGTGATAGGGNGTTCCCGCCAGAATCGACACAGCACGATAGACCTGTTCTGAAATCATGACGCGAACGAATCTGTGTGGCCAGGTCTGAGGCCCGAATGCGATTGTGTCCGGCACCGCTGCTTTCACTGCGTCACCATAGCCTTCCGCTCCACCAATAAGGAACACCAGGTCTGGGACACCCTGGTCGCGCCATTTTGCAAGATTGGCGGCGAAATCACGGGAGCGGTGAGCTCGTCCGAACTCGTCCAGTCGAATGCATTTGGCGCCAGCGGGCAGTTTCGCCAGGATCCGCTCGGCCTCTGCGTCGAGCCCGCCCCCGCTCGCCACNTCGACCTCTTCAATTCCTCTAAATCCAAGAGACCGCGCAATGGGNCCGGCCCGCTTGATGTATTCATCGACAAGTTCGCGCTCCGGCCCGGACTTCATCCGACCGACGACGAGGAAAATGATCCGCATCCGTGCGCGCTAATTCGCGGGTGTGCGGTGGGCGTTGTCAGAGGCCCAGATCTTTTCGAGNTTGTAGAACTCACGGACCTCGGGACGNAACAGATGCACGATAACNTCCCCGGTATCGATCAACACCCAGTCAGCATTGGGCATACCTTCGATACTGGCCGGGCGTCCGGTCAGCTTCTTGATGTCCTGTGCGAGATGATCTGCCAGAGCCGCGACGTGACGACCGGAACGGCCTGATGCGATGATCATGAAGTCAGCGAGCGAAGATTTGCCTTCAAGGTCGATGAAGAGAACATCTTCCGCCTTGTCATCCTCAAGGGCCTTGGCGAGAGTTTCGGCCACGTTGCGGATGTCGTCGAGAGTGGCCTGCTGGGCGGGCTGTAGCCGCGGGGCGCTAGGGGTCAGGGGTCCGGTTCCTTCTGGTTACGATCTGCTCAAGATAATAGCATCCGTAGGCCGGAACAACCAGTGAATTACGGGTGATTCGGATCGATTTCAGCGGGAAACCATGCCAATTTGCAGTTGGTGTCAGTCTCGCCAGATTTTCGCCGCAACCTGATGGCAGGTACGCACATTGATAAGATCGCTGATGGAGTAGACTCATATGCGCACGCAACTTGCCGCCGCCGCCCTTGTGTTGGCCATGCCCCTTTGCGGTTGTGCCGCAGCGGCCCTTGGTACAGCTGGCGCTGTNGGTGTCGCCGCTGTTCAGGACAAATCACTTGGCGAAGCCGTCGACGATGCGACCGCTTCAAATCAGATCAAAAGCAAGCTTCTTTCCGAAAGCGCAAATCGGTTNGGCGAAGTTGATGTTGAAGTAACGAGCGGTCTCGTTCTGTTGTCAGGGCGCGTTGATACGCCGGAAGACCGGGTCAAAGCCGAAGGCATAGCCTGGACGTCGCCGCTGACACGTGACGTCGCAAACGAGATTCGGATCGAACCAGCAGGCGGCTTCCTGGCCAATGTATCGGACGAGTTGATCACGGCACGGGTTCGCTCTCGCCTTGTTGGATCGAGCTCCGTCAAGAGTGTGAACTTCAATATCGAAACCTATAATGGCGTCGTTTACCTGATGGGCATCGCCCGCTCAGCAGAAGAACTGAAGCGCGCCGCTGAGGAAGCGAGCGTCGTTGGCGGCGTGAAGCAGGTTGTATCTTATGTTCGCGTGCGGGATGGCCGCTCTCAACAGGCTGCGCCAACACTCCAGGGCGGAGCCTCTTATCAAAGCGCGCCTGATGCCTCATATGACACAAGTGCCGACGGCGAGCTGATCGGCGCAAGTTACTAAGCAGGGCCTCACCGCACGGGCGGTGGCCCATGAAGGAGCCGCCCCCATGAGTTTGCGCGTTGCGATCCAGATGGATCCGCTCGAATCCGTCAATATTGACGGTGACACCACATTCGCCCTGGCTGAGACCGCGCAGGCGCGCGGCATGGAGCTGTTCGTCTACGGCCCCGAAAAACTCAGCACGGAGGCAGGCCGGCTTACGGCAGAAGTGCGCCCGGCGCGCGTACAGCGCGTCAGGGAAACGCCGGGCTTGTTCGGCGACACGACACGACTGGACCTTGCAACCGATGTCGATGTCATCCTGATGCGTCAGGATCCGCCCTTCGACATGAGCTATATTACGGCCTGTCACCAGCTGGAGCAGATTTCGGACAAGACACTGGTCGTGAATGATCCGGAAGGCGTGCGCTCAAGCCCGGAAAAAATCTTTCCGCTGATGTTCCCGGAGCTAATGCCCCCTACCCTTGTGTCGCGCGATCTAGAAGCAATTCAGGAGTTTCGTGACAGGCACAAGGACATCATCATCAAGCCCCTTTATGGGCATGGCGGTGCAGGTGTATTCCGCCTGAAGAACGGCGACTCCAATTTTGACTCCCTCACCGAACTCTTTTTTAGCCGCTCCCGCGAACCNGTGATGGTNCAGGCATTCCTTCCAGCCGTCAGCGAAGGTGACAAGCGGATCATCCTGATCGATGGCAAGGCCGTAGGCGCAGTGAACCGCCGCCCCAAGGATGGGCAGGTCCGTTCCAACCTCGTTGTTGGCGGCACTGCCGAAGCCAGCGACCTGAGCGATGCCGACAAACGAATTTGTGATGCCATCGGTCCGGAGCTGAAGCGTCGGGGACTTGTTCTCACAGGCATAGACGTCATTGGCGGTCGCCTGACCGAGGTGAATGTCACATCTCCAACCGGAGTTCAGGCGATCAAGAAGCTGAGCGGCATTGATATCGCCTCCATTTTCTGGGACTCTGTGCTGGACAAACTTGCGAGCCGCTAGGGCACGCGCCAAGAATGGGGACATGTTCATGAAACTGACGACAACCTTTGCGCTCGCTTCACTTTGCCTTGTGGGCACCGCCTGTTCGCAGGCGGCTGACAGCGAAGAGGCGCAAGCCGTCATTGCAACAGAGACCGCTCAGATCGAAGATGAGTACACAGGGTCGCTGAACCTGAATCTTCCATCAACCACCCTGTCGGACGACTCGACCTCTGGCNCATTGAACCTGCGCATTGGACAGGGTGATGAAGATGATGGCCTGTTGATCCGGTCCGGCGAGTTTGGAACNGGAAACTTTGACGATGAGCCGNCCACNATCCTGTCCCTGCCAGAACAATCGGCAGAATCCGGTGAGGAAGTTATCCGGCTCGACCCAAAATAGCGCCGCCGCACAACCGTTGCTGGTNCAAATTGATCGATCGNAGTTGATTTCAACTTTTGATTGTATACACTTCCTGGGTTAGCGCTGTGTCCAGGACATCAAGATGCCGCAAGACAACAGGTCAAACACCACATCCCGACGGCCCACTGGCGCGGATCGCTTNACNGGCGTNCAGATTCGTCAGGCTCGGCGCGAACTGGGCTTCACGCAGGAAGACCTGGCCAGCACACTGGGACTGACGTTTCAGCAGATCCAGAAATATGAAGCTGGGCACAGTCGGTTGTCGGTTGGGCGACTCCGGGAAGTGGCAATCGCNCTCGGCAAGCCTGTAGGGTTTTTCTTCCTGCCCGTNCCCGCACTTCCGACCAGCCAGCAGTCGGAAGCCCGCAAACTGAGAATGCTTCAACAGGAAGCAAAAAAACACATCGACGATCTGGCCGAACAAGCTGACCTGATGGCCGCCATTCGAATTCTCAGCGCGCTTTCAGCTCGGCAATCCTAGCGCTGGCATTTGCTACAGAAGAAGCTCGACCGGCCAGACTGGACGATACGCTGAATGGGCTGATCGCAGTTCCGACACGCCTGCCCCTCCCGGTCATAGACGGCGAAAGCATGCTGGAAGTACCCCAGTTCGCCACTGGCGCTCGCAAAGTCTGAAATGGAGGACCCACCCGCCGCAATCGCCTCGGCAATCACATCATTGATGGCTGGCACCAGCCGTGCCGCCCGTTGACCCGGGATTGTCGCCGCGTGTCGCCGGGGCGACACACCTGCTCGCCAGAGCGCTTCGCATACATAAATATTGCCAAGGCCGGCAATGACGGCCTGGTCCAGAAGGGCAGATTTGACAGGTGTTTTCCGTCCCTTGAGGGCGCTGTTCAAATACGCTTCCGAAAACCCGTTCGACAGCGGCTCCGGCCCCATCGCCATTAACCGTGGATAGGCCTCGATTTGCGCGGCTGGCCAAAGTTCCATGAATCCAAACCGCCGGGGGTCATTGTAGGTCACCCGCGCCCCGCTTGCGAGTTCAAACACGACGTGATCGTGGCGCGGATCGGTTCCGGTTTCATGGTGGAACTCGCCAATTTTCGTGTCAGAAACGGTAAAGCGCCCCGTCATGCCAAGATGCATGACGAGAACCTCATCCGTGGACANGGCGAGCGTGAGAAACTTCGCCTTTCGTCCCAGATGTGNGATGCGCGCGCCCGTGAGGCGCTCAGCNAACCGCTCAGGAAAAGGAAACCGCAAATCAGCGCGATTCTGGCTGAGGTGCAGAATCTGCTGCCCTTCCATNACNGGGGCAAGTCCGCGGCGAACTGTCTCGACTTCGGGTAATTCAGGCATGGCAATGGCATATAGCCTACCATGCACGAGGCAACTATGGTGACNCGCATGACGGCAGACAGTGAAACCGAACGNANAGTCTCATTNGGATTTGAGGACGTAACCGAGTCAGAAAAAGTCGCCCGTGTGAAGGGTGTCTTTCGCTCAGTGGCGTCTCGCTACGATCTGATGAATGATCTCATGTCTGCAGGCGTGCATCGCCTCTGGAAGCATGACGCGATGAACCAGGTAAATCCCCAGCCGGGAGAACGGCATCTGGATGTCGCTGGTGGTACGGGTGAGCTCGCCCGTGCGTTCCTGACGCTGGCCGACAAGGCAGGCAAACGACGCGGCCTCGATTCGCAAGCGACGGCGATTGTGTGCGACATCAATGATGCCATGCTGGAAGCAGGCAAGGCGCGCCCGGACAATCAAAAATGGGAGGGTCGTCTCGATTGGGTCTGCGCTGATGGTCAAAGCCTGCCCTATCCGAACCGATCATTTGATGCGGTGACGGTTTCCTTTGGCATTCGCAATTTTGCGGACCGNGTCGCGGGCTTGCGAGAATTCCGCCGCGTCTTGAAACCGGGTGGTCGTCTCGCTGTTCTGGAATTCAGCCATATGACCGTGCCNGCGCTNCAGGCCGCCTANGACACGTACAGCTTCAATGTCATCCCGAAATTGGGCAGCCTCGTCGCTGGCGATGAAGCCAGCTACCAGTATCTCGTGGAATCCATCCGCAAATTCCCCGCACAGGATGAGTTCCGTCAGGAGATTGAAGCCTCGGGGTTCTCCCGCGTCAGTGTAACGAATTACTCCGGTGGCATCGCCGCCCTGCACTTTGGCTGGGCAGTTTNATGCGCGTCAGCTCGGGTTCATTTCCGGTGTCAAACTGGAGCGCTGGGTCGGGTCCAACAACAGCTCATTGGGTGGCGGACTCGTGTCTGCATAATACACAGCTGCGGCGATCATCGCCGACACAAGCAAACCACTCATCACAAAGTATAGAATTCCTTTGTTTTTCGGTGCTTTTTTAGTGGCCATGATAGCCTCCTCCATAAATAGATTATCCCTGAACAAACGCTGCACGGAACGACCGGTTCCCACGGCGCAATGGAGCCGCACATGGGAATGATCGGAGATTATCGCCGCCTGATGCGTGCAGGGATCGCTCTGGCCCGCCATGACGTNATCTTGCCGGGCGCATATCAGACCCGCCTGCCCNTACCCGCCCGAATCGCTGGACGGATCCTGCGGCTCGTCGGTGGTGGCGCGAAAGGTCGGCCTGGCCAGAGACTTGCCCGCGCTCTCGAAAAGCTCGGNCCGGCTTACATCAAGCTGGGGCAATTCCTGGCGACGCGGCCCGATGTATTCGGCGCCGAAGTAACCGAAGACCTGGGACGGCTGAAGGACAAGCTGCCCCCCTTCTCCATGAAAGCAGCGCGCGCTGCCCTCGCTGAAGAATTCGGCGCGGCCGACGCANAACNCCTGTTNGGAGATCTGTCAGACCCGGTCGCAGCCGCCTCTCTGGCGCAGGTCCACAAGATGGAGTTGGCAGGTGGCACTCGCGCCGTGAAGATCCTGCGTCCCGGAATTGAGCGACAGCTGACGGTAGAACTCTCCGCCATGAAGCGCGCGGCACGTACAATTGAGGGCATATCCGCGGAAAGCCAGCGCCTCAAACCGGTTGCGTTCACAGAGACCATCGCCGCTGCCATGATGCGCGAGACTGATCTGCGTCTGGAAGCAGGCGGCGCAGACGAAATGCATGAGATCAGTCAGAAATCCGGNCATTTCGTTGTGCCNGGCGTCGATTGGGATCGCACGGGTCGCCGNGTTCTGACNATCGACTGGATTGATGGAACACCNCTGACTGACCCAAAGGCGNTGGACCGTCCNGGTATCGACCGCAAGAAACTGGCGAACGACATCACGCAAGGCTTTCTCACGCATGCCATCGAATACGGCGTGTTTCATGCGGACATGCANGAAGGNAANNTGATNATCACGCCAGAGGGAAAAGTAGCCCTGATCGANTTNGGCATCATCGGCCGGATCGGCATGACAGAGCGCCGGTTCCTGGCGGAAATTCTGTGGGGCTTCCTGAAACGCGACTATCTGCGCGTTGCCGAGGTGCATTTCGAAGCTGGATACGTTCCGGCCACCCAATCCGTCGGAGAGTTTGCACAAGCACTGCGTTCCATAGGGGAACCCGTNCACGGCAAGCCCGCCGAAGAAGTTTCGATGGGCCGCGTTCTGCTGCAACTCTTCGACTACACGCACACATTTGGCATGTCTCTGCGCCCGGAACTGGTTCTGCTCCAGAAAACAATGGTTCAGGTCGAGGGCGTNGCACGNGCGATTGATCCCTCACACAATATCTGGTTCGCGTCTGAACCGGTTGTTGGAGGCTGGATACGCCGCAGTTTCGGCCCGGANGGCGCNGCAAAGCTNGTGGCGGGAAATGTGAAAGAGATNACCAACCGGCTGAAGCGATTGCCGGAAGTGATGGACCGGTTTGAGGCCTCACTTGAGCCGCCCTCACCGCTCCCGCCGCCAACCAGACGGTTTGCGCCCTGGTGGGGCTGGTTCGGCTTTATCACGGCTCTGGTAGCCCTCGCCATATGGGCGGCGAAATAGCCCGATGACAGCAAAATCCTGCAAAACCTGGCGAAATCCTTAACTGACACGGCAGGTTCACGGGGATTTCATGGGGCATCGGCAAGGAATTTGCGGTAAGAGTGCCATCAAGACTGAAGGCCCCGATTAATGACGCAGAAACGCATCCTCCTGATCATTTCCGGCGGAATTGCCGCCTATAAAAGCCTGGAGCTTATCCGGGAGTTGCGCCGGCGCGACATTGCCTGTCGTTGCATCGTCACCAAGGGGGGCCAGGAATTCGTGACGCCCCTGTCTNTTTCAGCCCTGTCAGGCGACAAGGTGTACACCGAACTCTTCAACCTCAGCGACGAAGCCGAAATGGGCCATATCGAGCTGTCTCGTTCGGCTGACCTCGTCGTCGCCTGCCCGGCGACCGCAGACCTGATGGNCAAAGCCGCTGGNGGCCTTGCCAATGATCTTGCATCCACAACTCTGCTGGCAACCGACAAGCCGGTTCTGATGGTGCCTGCCATGAATGTCCGGATGTGGCAGCATCCTGCCACCATGCGCAACATCGAGANATTGCGCGCCGATGGCGTNACGGTGATGGAGCCGGACGAAGGCGCGATGGCCTGTGGTGAATTTGGACCTGGGCGGCTTCCAGAGATCCCGGCGATTGTAGCCGAGATTGAGCGCATGCTGGCGGGTGAAAACGCCGGCGCGCTTTCCGGNACTCACGCCCTTGTCACAGCCGGCCCGACACGGGAACCGCTGGACCCGGTCCGCTTCCTCTCAAATCATTCGTCCGGCAAACAGGGCTACGCCATAGCCGAAGCGCTCGCGCGTCTGGGCGCGCAGGTCACGCTCGTATCTGGGCCGGTTTCCCTGCCTGCCCCGCGCGGCGTGAATTTGGTGCCCGTTGAGACGGCGCGGCAAATGTTGAAAGCTTGCGAAGATGCTCTGCCTGCTGATGTCTTCGTATCAGTGGCCGCCGTTGCGGACTGGCGCCCTGCCCGCGCAGCGACCAAGAAGCTGAAGATCAAAGGTGCAGGCAGCGAGCATCCATCCATGGAACTGACGGAAAACCCGGACATCCTCAAAACGCTAGCCAACAAGCGAAAGAATCGCCCCTCCCTCGTCATCGGCTTTGCGGCAGAAACCCATGATGTCGAGGAGCATGCCGTAGCGAAGCTGAAGCGCAAGAATTGTGACTGGATTGTCGCCAATGATGTGTCTGGCGATGTGATGGGGGGAACAGAGAACGAGATTGCTCTGATCTCGCGAGACGGATCCGAACGCTGGCCACGCATGGGCAAGGACGAAGTTGCCCGCCGCCTTGCCCTGAAAATTGCCGAAACCGTGGGTGATGAAGGCGACGGTTTGAAACTCGCTGCTGAATAGGCGCTAGGTCGGCAGTTCTTCATTGCGGGCAAGTACGTCCCCCGCCAGATACAAAGACCCACAGATCAGGATACGGTCGACACCTGTTGCGGCCGCAGCTNTCATCGCGTCCTCCAGACTTCCGCAAGCGGTTGCCTTCAAACCTGCATTGGTTGCCGCTTCAGCGAGCGCTTGCGGGTCTGCGCCCTGGTGACCCGGAGCGTTCGGGAGCGTGAAAACGTCAGGTCTCACCTCGCGAAACGGCATGAAATACCCTGTTGAATCCTTTGAGGCGAGCATGGCGGTAACAAGCGCCGTTTTCCCCGGAAGGCCTTGAAGCTGCTTCGCGATCGCCCGCGCAGCGTGGGGATTGTGCCCACCATCCAGCCACACTTCCAGACCCGGCACAATATCCGTAACCGGCCCTTTTTTCAGGCGCTGCATGCGCGCAGGCCAAGTCGCATTTCGCGCGCCTTCAAAGATCGCATCCTGATCAATGACTGTCGAATTGCCGAACAATTGCACCGCCATTGCAGCGAGCGCAGCATTGGCGCGCTGATGCTCTCCCAACAAGCCGAGATCCTCCGGCATCGCATCAATGAAATGTGCCTTGAGTCGGTATAGCGGCGCTCCGACCTCATCTGCCCGTTTCGCAATAACGTCATCACAGACCTTGCGCTGGATCGCCGTCAANGCCGGGCAGCCGGGCTTGATGATCCCGGCCTTCTCTCCAGCAATCTTGCGAAGGTCTGAGCCGAGAAAGGCCTTATGATCGAAATCAACTGGCGTAATAACACTCAANGCTGGCTGGTNGATAACGTTNGTCGCATCATANCTACCGCCCAGTCCAACTTCCAGAATGAGCACATCGGCTGGCACTTCGGAGAATGCCAGCAATGCCGTGGCAGTCGTTGCCTCGAAATGCGTAATCTCGTGCCCTTCGATCGCTGTATAGGTGCGTTCCAGCCAGTCGATCAGCCGAGCGTCATCAACGATCTGCCCAGCAAGCCGGATGCGTTCATTGAAGCGGACAAGGTGGGGGCTTGTAAAAACATGCACCCGCAAACCTGCAGCTTCCATCATCGCGCGCATGAAGGCACAGGTGGACCCTTTGCCATTCGTTCCAGCGACATGGATAACCGGAGGAAGTTTGTCCTGCGGACGGCCGAGCAGGTCGAGCGCAGTCAGTACACGCCCGAGCGATAATTCGATCGTCTCTGGATATAGCCCTTCGAACCGCCCCAGCGCTTCGGCCAGGGCCGGACTGTTACCAATCAAGCAGAGCTGCCCTTACTCTTGTGGGATTTCGGTGCGTGTGTCTTGGGAGGCGTCAGAGAGGCCGGCAAACGATCCTCTGCCCGTCGGGCATTCGGCATCAACATGGACATCACATTGGACAGCGTGTCTTTCAGCTTCCGACGATCGCAAACAATGTCGACCTGCCCTTTTTCGCGCAGGAACTCCGCACGCTGGAATCCTTTCGGAAGGCTCTCACGAATGGTTTGCTCAATCACGCGTGGACCAGAGAAGGCGATCATGGCACCCGGCTCTGCAATGTGGACGTCTCCCAACATCGCGTAAGAGGCAGAAACGCCGCCTGAGGTCGGGTCGGTCAGCACGACGATGTAAGGAAGTTTCGCCTCGGCAAGCTCGTTGATGGCAAGCGTTGTGCGCGGCATCTGCATCAGGCTGAGTGTGCCTTCCTGCATACGCGCGCCGCCAGACGCGGTGCAAACGACAAAGGCCGCCTTGCGGGCGAGCGCCATATGCGCTGCCGCGACAAATCCTTCACCGGCTGCCATGCCGAGTGAGCCGCCCATGAAGGCAAAATCCTGGACGAGCACGACGGTCGGCACGCCGCCAACTTTACCATAGGCCGCGACCATGCAGTCTTCCTGGATGATCGGCGCGCCGCCACCCTCGGATTCCTTTTTGTCCCTGGCGGCAATCTTTGCCTTCGCTGCCTTGAGGCGCGACGGGTATGGTTTGTCGTCCTTGAATTTCAGAGGGTCATGCGGAACGGAAGGCAGCTCCAGCGGTTCCCAGCGTTCATCGTCAAACAGCAGGCGCAGGCGCGTGCGCGGACTGATACGAAGATGCGCGCCAGCCGGTGTCACATGCCAGTTTTCTTCCAGATCTGTCCGATAGACGAGTTCGCCGGAAATCGGACACTTCACCCACAGATCGTCGGGCGTGTCTTTCTTCGCCAGCATGGTCTTCAGGCCCGGCGGGGTGACCTTTGTAATCCAGTTCATGCCAGAACCTCCTCGGCGGCATTCAACATCACTGCTTGGCGACCGTCCTGATCGCTTCGCTCAACTCTTTCGCCAATGCGCCCATTCCCCGCGGTGCATCAGCAAATTCCCCCGATTCGTGGGCCTTTTCCGCATGGTCCACGAAAGCAGAGCCTACGACAACCCCATCGGCGATTTTAGCCATTTCTGCAGCTTGATCGCCAGTTTTGACGCCAAATCCCACACAAACAGGCAATCCGGAAACGCGTTTTGCCATCTCAATGTTCCCGGCAATGGCCTGCGGATCGGCGCTTCCGGCCCCGGTAACGCCCGTCACTGCGACGAAATACAGGAAGCCGCTGGCGCCCTCGGCGACCTTTTGCATGCGGGCCTCATGGGTTGTTGGCGTCGCCAGGCGAATGACGGAAAGNTCATACGGCGCGTATGCATCGCGCAGTTCTCCGTCTTCTTCGGGCGGCAAATCAACCAGGATCGTGCCATCGACGCCCGCCTCATGGGCTGCCTCGGCAAACTTCGCAAAGCCCATGCGAAAGACTGGATTGGCGTATCCCATGATGATCACGGGCGTCGTCTTGTCATCCTCGCGAAACCGCGCAGCNAGCGCCAACGTGTCAGCGAGGGTCGTTTTGTGGGCGAGCGCGCGCAGCCCGGCCTTCTGGATCGACGCGCCATCTGCCATCGGATCCGTGAACGGTGCGCCGAGTTCAATAATGTCTGCCCCATTGTCGCGAAGCGCGCACATGGCTGCGAAGCTTGTTTCAAGGTCAGGGTCGCCAGCCATCAGGTAGGAGACCAAAACGGCGCGGGACTCGCCGCTTGCCTTGGCGAAAGTATCTGTAATGCGGGAAGTTGGCATCAGGTGTCCGTATTCTCGTGAACCCAAGCCTCATAAGGCGCATTCGCCTGAATGCAAGGCAGCGCGACCATGGCCGGTACATCATAGGGGTGGTGCGTCAGGACCAGCGCTTCGATCCGGTCCCAGTTCGCTTGAGGCGCTTTCAGCCAGAGCACGAACTCGAACGCCTGCTCGACGACATTCTTCCACCGATAGGTGGACGAGACCGGTCCTTCCAGGTTTGCACACGCCGCNAGGCGATGTTCGATGGCGCCATCAGCGATGGTTTCAGCAACGTGGCGAGACGGACAGGTAATTCGGATAAGTATGATATCGGTCAATCTGATCTCTTCGAAGCAGGTTGGTCAGAGGTGAAGGGGAGCATTTTCTTGTCTCCGCGTCCATCCGAATCCTTTGCACCAAGCGTGATGCGGCGGACCATGCTCATTCCGTTCCGCTCTACATGTCGACGCCGAGCGCCTTCGCCACGGAGAACACATCCTTGTCGCCCCGGCCGCACATGTTCAGGATCAGCAAACCGTCTGGGCCCAGTTCTTTCACAACTTCCCCCACACGGGCCAAAGCATGCGAAGGCTCAAGCGCCGGGATGATGCCCTCAAGGCGTGTGCAAAGCTGGAACGCNTCGAGCGCTTCCTGGTCAGTACAAGAGAGGTATTCCGCCCGGCCTGTATCGCGCAGGAATGCGTGCTCGGGCCCGATGCCGGGATAGTCGAGGCCCGCTGAGATNGAATGCGCGTCGACGATCTGCCCATCGTCGGTTTGCAGAAGATAGGTCTTGTTGCCATGCAGGATGCCTGGCAGGCCGCCATTCAGCGCCGCCGCATGCTCACCCGTCTCAATTCCATGCCCGGCGGCCTCAACACCGATCAGGCGCACGGACTCGTCTTCAAGGAAGGGATGGAACAGGCCAATCGCGTTCGAGCCACCGCCAATACACGCCATCACGGCATCCGGTAGACGCCCTTCCCGCTCCTGGATTTGNGCNCGCGCTTCCTTGCCGATCACGCTNTGGAAGTCGCGCACCAATTCGGGATACGGGTGCGGACCAGCGGCCGTGCCGATACAATAGAATGTGTCATCTACGTTGGTGACCCANTCGCGCAGCGCCTCATTCATGGCGTCTTTCAACGTGCCTGTACCGGACGAAACCGGCACAATCTTGGCGCCAAGCAATTTCATGCGGAACACGTTCGGCTTTTGCCGCTCGACATCAGTCTCGCCCATGAACACGACACATTCCAGACCGAAACGAGCGCAAATGGTGGCCGTGGCAACGCCATGCTGACCGGCACCCGTTTCGGCAATGATGCGCGTCTTGCCCATGCGTTTGGCCAGCAGGACCTGACCGAGGCAATTGTTGATCTTGTGCGCGCCGGTGTGATTCAGCTCATCGCGCTTGAAATAGATTTTTGCGCCGCCGAAATGCTCTGTCAGGCGCTCAGCAAAATAAAGCGGTGATGGACGTCCCACATAATGGGTCCACAGGTCGTCCATCTCGGCCTTGAAAGCCGGATCTTCCTTGGCCTTGCGGTACTCTGCCTCCAGATCCAGGATCAGAGGCATCAGCGTTTCGGCCACATACCGTCCGCCAAACTCTCCGAAACGGCCATTCGCATCCGGCCATTGGTCCCACGTGTTCCGCAAATCCATTCTACCTGCTTTCCTTGCACTTCACGCCCGTATCTAGACCGAAGGGCGAGCCAAGGAAAGCGCGGTGATGNGACCGCCTCCGTAAAGGGCTAGCCCATCAACGGATAGAAGAATTCTTCGCGAGAAATCTTGCCACCGGAAACCGTGTANAAGCCGACNTCCTTCATCTGGATCCGCTCACCTGTTTCCTTGTTGGTNACATCCATATCGAACACGAGCGAGAACTGATCGTCTCCAAAGAGAAAAGGACCTTCTGCGCTCACCTTGTGAACCTCGTGCGCGCCATACCACCAGTCATGCTTGCCGCGGATGCCATCAAGACCGGCAGTTTCCCGACCGCCATCCCCCATAGCCAACGCTTCGACGGACACGCAGTCGGGGGCGTATAATGTATCCAGCGCTTCCGCCTCTCGCCCGGAATTGCAGCACTCCGCCAGGCTGTTTGCTACGCGGGTCAATTCTTCNGAAAACATGGTGTTTCCTCCCTCATTCATGTGCCCTCACCGTAACACAGAACAAAAACGGAACAATCGTAATTTCTAAGAATGTTTTGCGGCGCCAAGAAATTCTGAAACGAGGTCGCGGTCCTTCACACCTTTTCGCCGCTCGACGCCGGAAGATACGTCTACAGCCGGTGCCCCGGTCAATCGAATTGCATCAACCACATTGCCCGGATGGAGCCCGCCCGCCAACAGCCACGGGCGCGGCGCTGTCCACGCACTCAACAAGTTCCAGTCGAATGCGAGACCATGCCCGCCGGTACGGTCAGCCCCCTTGGGAGGTTTGGCATCGATGAGCAACCGATCCGCGGCAGCATAATCACCCNCCNGAACAAGATCATCGGCTTCGGCNACACCGATCGCCTTCCAGATTTCCTTGCCGGTTCGCGCCTTGATGTCCGCCACACGGTCTGGTGTCTCTTGCCCGTGCAATTGGAGGATTGGAAACCCGAGANCNACAANNCGATCAATNTGCNCGTCGNCTGGATCAACCAGCAAAGCCACGGGCCGNGCGGGACCAACCTGCATCAACAGGCTCGCGGCCGCCGGTTCCGTGACAAACCGCGGACTGGCTTCAGCGAAAACAAATCCAATCCAGTCCGCACCCGACTGCGCGGCATGGCGCACNAGGTCCGGATCAGTCAGGCCGCAGATNTTTACTTGGGTCATGCCGCAGGCGTTACGCCAGCAGGCAACACTTCGTCAATTCACGGGCTGACGGGACGTGGATTGTCCTTGAGGACGGCCGCGAAGAAAATCTTGCCAGAATCCTTTGGCCCGATCTCGCGGTTGAAGGTCCAGCGCATGTGCGTNATCTCTTCCGGCATGGACACGCGAACCGGCTGAATTTCCTCAAGGCCCGATTCCGCGATCAGCTTTTCACGCGGAATATACGTGGCGCCACCATCGACTGAAAAATCGACCGAGGCCTGATCATATTCTGCAACGGCAGAATCCCCGAGCAGACTGACATCCTCTGGCACCGGCAGGGTAAGNACAACGTCTTTCGCCGGAGCATCCGCGGGATTTGAGTACGTCACTGAATAGAACAATTGCTCACCCGGCTTCACTTCTTCAGCCGGCAGCAANTCCATCTCCAGACCGCCCTCCTCGTCCTCTATGACGATCACACGTTCGACCTGTTGTTCGACGATGAGTTCCTGGGCGAACGCCGGAAGTCCGATGAGGAGAGTTCCGGCAAGAGTGGCAGCTGCGCGCATCAGCATGACAAGGTTCCTTGGCAGAGACGGTTGATGAAACTTTCTTCACGATCCGCCCAATTGGTTAACAATCGCTCAAATTCCATAAAGGATTTGCAGCGATTTCATGTCCAAGTTTCCGATCTGTGAAGATTGCCCTCTGAATACCTTCGCCTTGTCACTGCGCCGTCACACATGTTGCAGGCCGACACCAGTTTCCCTCCCCACGACAAAAGACGGGCACACTCTCCGGTCAGGATGGCAATCAGTCCCAATCCAGCAGATCAGGAGGCACCCATGCCAAAGCACCGCATCAAATCAATCCTCGCCGCAAGTCTTGTAGCCAGCACGGCCCTCTTCGGGCCGACTGCCACCGCCCAATCGCCCCAGCCCGCTCCGCGCTATGTGAAAGCAGAAGCGGCAAATGTGCGCGGCGGCCCCGGAGTCAGCAACTCCATCGTCACTGTACTGAACCTTGGCACGGAAGTGTCCATCTATGTCACCAAAGGTGACTGGGCGCGGATTTCTGGCCCAGGCCAGCCCGAGAAATGGATTTACGCGCCCCTTTTGCAAGACAACAAACCCCAACCGGTAAGGGCCGCAAACGCGCGGACAGCGGACAAACCATCGCAGAAAGCTGCCGCCCAACCTGACAGCCACCAGAAACACGAGCCTGAAGCATCCCCTTCAAGGAAGCCAGAACATCCGTCGGCTCAGAAGGAAAAGCAGGACGCACGGCCTGCGCGGTAAGCCACCTCAGTTTCACCTCTTCTCCGACGGCTCGCATCAAAAGGCCGTCGGACGCAGTGGTTTGCACAATACTAGGTCGGCCCAGGCTCATACCAGATTGGAGAACTCCACGCCCTTTCCTGTATGACTGGATGGAGCGTNGGGTTGGGCGGAGTGCCGTTTCGAATGGCGTCCCAGGTAGACCAGCGGCACGTCGGATTTTCCAGTATCCGCACATAGTAGAAGGCCCGCTGGTCAGGGTCGAACGTCGGGTCCTGCCACAGCGTGCGGAGAGCGACGTCTCCCTTGAACGGCGTGGGCGTACATGTCGCCAGATCCACCATTGCGAAGTTGTCTGGGCACCGGAACGTCTCGGGGTCAACCGTGCCGCCATCAGCACATGCGACATCGAACACCTGCTCACGAGATTGTCCGTCCTCGACCCACCCCTTCACTATCTGNGCACGCTGCAAGAACGCAGATGACGGATCGCGAAGTCCCCAAACAAAGAACTCAGGCGCCTTGCCTTCTTGATATGACAGATCGCCCCCCATTGGGACGGCCTGTGCATCCATCTGGGCGATACTCTCTGGGATCACCCCTCCCTCTCCCGCCAGATCGTATCCAGCAAAAAACCGAACCTTGATCCGCGGCCCGGAAGTGGCGAACGTTTCCTTGCGCCGCAAGGCGTCAAAGATCATGTCGCGGGTGTTGGACTCTGCCCACACACCAACAAGGCCAGCCGAACTCCAGGATTGATAGGGCTTGGATGCTTCGCGGGAATTTGGTGTCCCATCAGGCCAGGTGGTCGCACGGTCCGGCGGCACCGAACTGCGCAGCTCAGCCGTTCCATCGACAACGCCTGCCTTTGAAAAATAGTTCGCTTCTTCTACCGATCCAGGCGCGCTGTTGTGCGTGTCAGAAGAACCTACAAAGCCGAACCGAAAGGGATTGAACCCTTCAGTCTCTTGCAGGAGCAAACCATCCTTCAATGCCTGGCGCACATAGCTGCCACGGAAGTTGGTGACGTCACCATTGGACCCAACCCGCTTTTCCATCAGCTCGAAATCTGACCACTCATCATTCGGAGAGAGGATCGGGTGCGTATCTGATGTCCCCTTGACCTGCGTGATCTCGACCAGCGGCTCATTGCGCATACGCAAGGCGGCATAATCTGCGTCCATCGGCTCGTCGTTCCGGCGAACAAGTTCAAACATGATCCCGTCCGACCCGTTGGAATTATGAGGAATGGCCAGCGCGTCGGCCCCCTCTTCGCGCCATTGCTCCATCTTGTTCCAGAGGTCTTCGGGGTCTTCGGAATCCAACGCGGCAAACGGAAATTCCGGCACGGTCGCCGATCGAAACAGGACATTCCGATGAAGGTTCAATCCACCCGGTTCGGAGGTGAACTCGTATCCGACAAAAGTCGTGAACCGACCGGGTTCATTATACTTCTCGGCGGCGTCCTGAACGATACCCCATGCCCTGCCGATCACATCAGGTGCCTTGAAACCTTCCGGCATGTCGTTCGCTCGATAGCGAGCCAGAACCCGAAAGAATGCGGCATTGGCCTCCGCAGGGTTCTCACTGAACAGCCCGGCAGCGAGCGGGTCTTTAGACAACCGACGAGCCGGATCNTTCGCTTCCCGCATCGCGCCAAGGTACTCCGCATGATCCGTCACCGCCACGAAATCGAGCGGGGGCCCCAAGAGGCGAACAGGCATGCCATTGGCGTGCGTGATCGTCTCTCCACGCGCGAACCGGTAAGCATCTTCCGGCAAGGTGCGTACATTCCCGAGATAAGCATCGAAGGAGAGGCCCGTATGGACGTGGAGGTCTCCGAAATATGCATTGCGCTCCGAATTGAATGCTACGCCCGCTCCTGTTGACGTAACTTCGGCAGACTCCGTCTCATTTCCGGAAACCGGCGACGGCGCGTCAATGATAGCGCCATCGCATGCCGTTAAAGCTGCAAGCAGAATCATACCGGTAGACCATAGGATCCAGAGGCGGAAACGGGAATATCTGAGCAAGGACATGACCCGACAATACGTGCTCCATCGGGATTCCGTCTGTGCGAGCGACGCCCTCAGCCTTGACGATCGCATCGTTTGGACCCGGGAAATGCTGGCGGTGAGACAGGGATTCGAACCCTGGAGACTATTGCTAGCCTACACACTTTCCAGGCGTGCGCCTTCGACCACTCGGCCACCTCACCGTGCTCAGCAGAGGGGAGCCAATAACCGAAGGTCTGCAAGATCGCAAGACTGTGATTGCCGTTCGTGGCAGACAATCCCATATGAGCCGCTGAAAGGGAGACCGTTTCATGTTGTTCTCGAAAAAGCCCGTCGCGATTCCGGATGCCGACAGCGCCCTGCCCGGCCGCGCGCAGCCCATTCCGACCGCCAGCACCCACTACGTTTTTGACCGCGACCTGCAAGGCCCCATCCCGGAAGGGTTCGAAACGGCCATCTTCGGGCTCGGCTGTTTCTGGGGCGCGGAACGCGTTTTCTGGCAACAGGATGGCGTCTGGCTGACCCGTGTCGGCTATGCAGGCGGCTTCACGCCAAATCCAACCTATGAAGAAGTCTGTTCCGGGGGCACCGGGCATACCGAAATCGTCGAAGTGATCTTCAACCCGTCCGAAGTCACCTTCGCTGATCTGGTGAAGCTGTTCCTTGAAAGCCACGACCCGACCCAAGGCATGCGGCAGGGCAACGACATCGGCACGCAGTACCGTTCAGCCCTCTACACAACGTCTGACGCGCAAGCCGCGACGGCACAAGAGATGATTGCGGTCTACGAAAAAGCCCTCGCCCAGAATGGCCACGCCAGCCAGATCACGACAGAAGTGGCCCCGGCCGGGCCGGTCTACCTTGCTGAAGACTATCACCAGCAATACCTCGCCAAGAACCCCAATGGCTATTGCGGCATCGGTGGTACAGGCGTGTCCTGCCCTATCGGGCTCGGCGTCGCCACCTGATTGGCGGGGGCGCCCCTAGGCCCCGAAGTTTACCGCAAAGCGCTTGCGCGTCTCGATCAGGTTCTGAGCCTTGTACATGGCGTCAGACGCGGCCTGCGCGCGCTTGATGGTCGGGTCAGCCTGAAGTGCCTCGATCACCTTTGATAGGTGACCAATCGCGGCTTCGACAGTCTTNCGATCAAACTGCTTCGTCGCTTTGGCCAACAAGGCACGCCCCAGATCCATGTGCGCCTGNACTGCCCGTGAGGCGTCTTGATCGTTCTTGATGTCGTCGAGATGGATCCGACGCAGCATGATAACCTGTTCCAGGGCCTCGATGTCCCCTGACTGTTCGGCGATATGCACAAGAGACGCGCAGAAATCCGCCTCAATCCGGCTGCGCAGCGGCAGGGGNAGCGNCGGGGTNTCCTCCAGAATATCAGAAAGCGCGTTGGACAGCGTTTTCATCTTTTCCGGTCGGAATGATTGTGGGTTCGCCAGCGCTGGCTGCAGCTCGCGGGCGAGGAAATAGGCTGCCACGCGCTGCATCTGCCCCTCCAGATGGGACATGCGGCCCGGCAATGTCAGCGTAAAGAGGCGCGCCTCAGCCGGCGTCAGACCTCCGCCGCGGCTAAGGCCGTGCACGACGAAACCATCTTCCTTTCGGCCGGTCCGGTCCGCCCAGACCAGCATGTCGGCGTCCGCCGTCTGCAAACGGCGGCGAGCGCGCTGCACCGCGCGGGTCTCAACACCGCCGCGAATGCTGCCTGTGCGGAAAACTTTCAGTGGCGCGCCAAAACTGAACTCCGGCACGTGAGACTCAAGAGACGACAACAGCCACTTCCAGGCACGGCCTGCGCGCTGCCCCGTCGGGCGCGCCACAAGAATTCGATAGCCCGGAGATTTGTCGTTGCGCGCGGCGCGTGCACCTGCCTCATTGCGCAATGACTTCAGCACGGACCGGACAAGGCTGAACGCCACCGCAAGCAATGCCAAAACCAACACACCCAGCATGCCGAACCCGAACGTGGCGAGCTCTGGCGCGCCAACGACGTTCGCTTCGAACCAGCGCTCAGCGTTTGTGAACCAGTCATTCACGGGCATTCGGGCAGACCTCCGGTATATGTGTGCGATACGAGCCCAACCCCGCACTGGCAACAGGCAAACGCTGTTCAGGCGGCTTCGAGGATGGTTAGATCGTGTTCTGGGCGAGTTGATTTCAGGGGACCGAATGGGCGCAGAGAGATTTGTAACGCGGTTTGCACCCTCGCCGACCGGCCATCTTCACCTTGGCCACGCCCTGTCGGCTTTTCACGTCTGGGATACAGCCCGCAGATATGGTGGCAAAGTGTTGTTGAGGATCGAAGACATCGACCTGACGCGCTGCAAGCCGGAATACGAGGCCTCCATTCTCGAAGACCTGAACTGGCTGGATCTCGACTGGGACGGCGAAGTACGACGACAGTCGGACCATTTTGCAGAGTATGAAGGCGCGCTGGAATCTCTTCGGTCTCGCGGCCTCGTCTATCGCTGCTTCAAGACCCGGCGGGAGATTGCAGCCGCCCTGCCTGCAGGCGCGAGCCCCGATATCGCTGGATATACAGGAAAGCCCCTGCCACCTGCCGAAGAACAGGAGTTGATTGAAAGGGGGCGCGCCTACGCCTGGCGATTGTCCCTCACCGCGGCCCAAGATTGGCTCGGTTCGCGCTACAAGGCGCTCAGCTACACGACATTCAGCGACACAGGCACGACTGAAGTCGCTGCAGACCCCTCACCTTTTGGCGACGTCGTACTGGCCCGCAAGGACACACCGACCAGCTATCACCTTGCCTGCTGTCATGATGACGCGCTTCAAGGCATCACGCATGTCATCCGCGGAGAGGACATTCGGGAGATGACAGCAATACACGCCTTGCTTCAGGCGCTTATGGACTGGCCCCAGCCTCTCTACCGGTTTCACCCGCTTATTATGGGTCCGGATGACAAGAAATTGTCCAAACGCTCCGGAGACCGGGGATTGCGTGAATGGCGTGAACACGGCAAGACGCCGCAAGACATTCGCGCCATGACAGGCTTCTCCGCATGACAGACACTCCTATTCCCGCGCCGGCCGCGCGTCACTGGGTCGGACCCCTGATGATGCTGTGCGGCGGAATCGCAATTGGTTTCGCGCCGATCGGCTTGCGCCTCGGCCTTGATGATCTTGGGCCTCAAGCGATTGCCTTTTGGCGATATGTGTTCGCTGCGCCTGTTCTGTTCCTTCTGGTTCTCGGCATCCAGAAACGTCTGCCCAGCAAGCCGAACATGTTCATTGTCATTGGAGGCACGTGCTTCGCACTGGATATCGGCCTCTGGCACTGGGGCCTCACCCTAACCAGCGTATCGAATGCCACCTTCATCGTGAATCTCGGAAATGTCGGTGTCGGATTCGCAGCATGGTTTTTCCTGAAGGAGCGCCCAACACCCGTCTGGTTCATCGCCGTTATCCTCGCGATGGCGGGCGCTGCCGCGCTTTCTCTCGGCGCGGCAGGGGGCGGCAGCGGCAACATCCGAGGCGACCTGCTCTCCCTTGCTGCGGCAGTCCTCGTTTCCGGCTACTTGCTGGCGTCCAAACTCGCACGTCGAACGATGAGTGGCATCGACGCCGTCTTCTGGCTGACCTGCGTGGAAATCATCGTCGCCGGCATGATGGTGATGACCTTCCGGGAAGACTTCCTGCCCGCGCATATCTCGGGCTTTCTCGCCCCCTTCATTCTGGGGGTCGGGATTCATGTCATCGGACAGGGCCTGATCATCACCGGCCTGGGCATCACACCAACATCGGTCGCAGGGGTCCTCATCCTGATCCAGCCTGTCGTCGCTGCCGCTGTCTCATGGCAATTATTCAATGAACCTCTCACCAGCATTCAGGCCGCTGGCAGCGCGCTTATCCTGTTTGCTGTGTGGCTTGCGCAAAGCGGGCACAAACCGCAGCCAGTCGACTGATTGCAGCATAAATGTCACGAAATGCGTCTAAGGCCGACGCAAACCTGTTCTTCCGGAG
>NZ_NHCK01000035.1:0-10249 GCF_002172815.1 Hyphomonas sp. TMED31
GGGCAATCGCTGTGCGATTTCTATTCCTCCGCAGCCTGTCCGGCGCGGCGGGCGGTAACGCTCCACTCCGTAGCCATCTACAAATCATCAGGCGGAGCGCCACGGCGCCCGCCGCGCCAGGCTCTTTGAGGGGCCGGGAATACAGGATACCCGGATGGCGTGCGCCAGTCCGGATATTTGTGCTGGCGGGGATACAGATCACACCTGCGTGATCTGCCCCCGGATCGTGCGGCGGGCACGCAACTCTCTTCCGGTCTCACGCGTAGATAGGGCGACACACCCCAACACACGCCGCCCGGAAAGGCCCCTTCCCCATGCTCGCCCTGATCGAACCTGTCTTTGTGTTGATCGGCGTGTGGGGTCTGTTTGCCGCCATCGCGCCAAAGCTGCGCACCGAAATCTGGTGGATGCGCGTCTGGATCTATGGCCGCCTGCAAACCTGCCTCATCCTGCTCGCCGCGCTGCTGCTCTATCTGGCGCTGTATCCGGCAGGCGAGATCGGCAATGCCACCCTGTTGATGACCTATGCGGTCGCGCTGGTCATCTGTGCACTGGATATCTGGCCCTACCTGCCCGGTCGAAAACGCGAACTGCGCCGCGCCAGGCCGGGCATGCCGGGCACGCCGCTCTCCGTGCTGCTGATCAATGTGCTGCAGGAGAATGAAGACCATGCCGCCGTGCTGGCCCGCATCCGTGACAGTGAGGCCGATGTGGTCTTCCTCTCGGAAACCAATGCCCGCTGGCGAGAGGCCCTCTCTCCGCTGGAGGCAGATTATCCCCATACATACCTTCTCGACAAGGAAGCCCATAACGGCCTCCTCTTCTATTCGCGCTATCCCGTCAGCGAAGTGCAGGAACGGTATTTCTGTCAGGATCATGTCCCCTCCCTGACCGTGGACATGGATTTGGACGGCCGCGAAGTGCGCCTCTATTGCATCCACCCGCGCCCGCCCCGCCCGCGCGACGATACGCAACACCTGGATGACGAGCTGATGATCGTCGCCGATGAACTGCGCGAGCAACACCGCCCCGCCATGGTGATCGGGGACTTCAACGAGGTCGGCTGGTCCTGGATGGTAAAGGAGTTCAAGCAACATGCCGGCCTATGCGATCCGAAACGCGGACGCGGGCTCTACAATTCCTATGGCGCGCAAAACCCGTTTCTGGCCTGGCCGCTGGACCATGCCTTTGTCACGGATGATTTCAGATTGCTGGGCATCCACCGCCTGCGCCCCTGNGGATCAGATCATTATCCCATGCTGTACCGGTTCCAGCTGACGCCNNCCTGATCGCCCCGCCTGCGCCCTGCGCCACCCGGTTGAACCCGCATTCAATTGGCAGGCCATCCAATCCCGTGTAACTTCCTGTTAACCACAGGAACCAANGGGATGGTGATGCGGATCAACTCATTCATGACAGGCCTCNGCGCAATTGTGCTGGCCGCGCTCCTNGCCGCCTGCAGCGCCCAATATGATGCGATGGATGAGCCCGCCGGCGCGCCACCCGAACCAGCGGTGGAAGCGCCTGAGCCCGCCCCGATCGATCAGGAGCCTGCCCCCCCGCCTCCGCCCGCCCCTGCGCCCGTCCAGGTTCAGCCCGAACCGCCCAGAGCGGCCGCCCCCGGCTCCAGCCCAAATCCCGGCCGCCCTGTCCGACCCGGCCGGGATCAACCTGATCCGGTTCGCAGCGAGACTTCGGTTGAAGAAGAGCCAGGCCTCGCGCTGGAGTTTGGCAGCGAGACAGATATCGACGAACTGCGCGAGCTGCATGCCGACGACCCGGACATGCTGGAATGGCTCGACGCACTGGCCGAAGGCGGCGATCTGAGCGACCTCGAGACGGCCGCCGGCGCTGAGAATGTCGAAATATGCCAGGCGGAAATCTCNGCGCCGCGCACCCTGTTGATCACATGTGACAAGGGCGGCTCCGGCGAGTTCGAACAGGCAACCCATCGCATCCAGGGCGATTTGACGGAGACGCTGGACGCATTGGCCNAGGACCTTGCCGGCGAAGGCTTCGAAGCCGGACTGATGGACAAGCAGCTCTGTTTCTGGAGCGAGACCATCCAAATCGACGATTCTGCATTCGTCATGAATTGCCCGGAATGGGACTATCGCTATTCGGAACTGGCCGCCNAGTCCGCGAATGCGTTTGACAGTGGCCGGATCGCCCATCACGCACCAGAGCAGATGGTGCTGGGCCAGCCCTATTTCCTNGAAGTGGCCATNCAGCCGATCCAGCGCGACACGAGCGAGGCAGAGATTGANGAATCCCTGCGCTCCATCATGGGCACAGGTCTCGCGCCNGACAGCNCACAGGACGCACTGTCNCTGGAATTCGATACGGTGCGCGCCAGTGGCGTGATGATGGCATCCATCGTCGGCGACGGATATGACCTGACAGCGACAACGCCNGAGGAACAGCCGCTCATTCCGGGCGAGCCAACACTCTGGCAATGGAAAGTCGTTCCCACTCAGGAAGGCTCGCCAGACCTCACTTTCACAGTGTCCCAGCAGGTTGAGGTGAATGGCCAGAAGATGGCCAAGGCCGTGAAGACCATTCCGCTGTCAATCAAGGTCGTCTCGCTGGATACGCTTCTCGCCGATCCCGGCCCCGATCCGGATGCGAGCATCAGCGCGCACAGATCCGTTGAAAGCGACAACGATCCGGTTGCGCCCCTGACCAGCACATTGTCTGCCCCGCCGACGGGGGTAAGCGATGCGTCCGCGATGAGCGCGGCAGAAATCGCAAACGCTGCGAGCGGCTTGCTGCCGGATACGGAAATCGCTGGCTGCACATGGATCAACGGGCCGAACCCCGACCGGCAGGCCATGGTGCTCAGCAATCTCGCCTATTCGCCTCCCGTNAGTCGCCTCAGCGTGACGCATCAGGATGGCGACCGCATCACCGCCGCGCTGACGGATGTCGGCTTCTCGGTCCTGCAATGCGAAGACCTTGGCCAGCGACAAACGGTGCGCGCGCTCAGCCTTCTCGGGCGCATGGCGAAAGCCCGCAAGGATGCCGGTGCCTACCCGGTCACCTTNTTCTACTATTCCGGCCATGGCGTGAATGTTGAGGGCACGAACTTCATCCTGCCCACCGACATTCCGGGCGCCTCNCCGGAGGATATNCGTGACTTCGGCGTCAGCTTCGAACAGATCTTCAACCGCGTGTCGACAACTGTTGCGCCGACTTCCTTCATCGTCTTCGATGCCTGCCGGACAGTCATGGATGATCAGAGCCGCGGCCTGATGCGCGCCTACAGTCCGGTCGGCTGGGCATCCGGCGTCTTCCAGGCNTTCGCCACGGAACCCGGCAAGACGGCGGCCGATGACGGCATCTATTCCGAAGAACTNGCCAATTTGATCAGCACGCTCGATGACCCGGCAAACGTCGTCTTCAAACGGGTCCAGGATGCGGTGGCTGCCCGCACNGGTCAGAAACAGCGACCGGTCTATACCGATGGCACCACGGGTGGCGACTTCTACTTCCTGCAGGACGACGAATAGCGACATCCGGCGACACTATGTGACGATCAGTGACAATGCGCGACATAGCGCGCCAAACAGCGACGCCGCCGAGACAGGTCTTGGCGGCGTCATCATTTTCAGGCTGTCGCGCCGACTATGGGCTAACCGGCACAGGCTCTTTTGGCGCTTCTGGCTGAGGTGGCTGCGGCGGAATTTCGTTCTCGACCAGCGTATCTTCCGGCTCAGGGGCTGAGCCGGACACAGCACAGCAACGCACCTGCATCTCGAGCACACGGCTATTGAACCGGCACTGCTCGTCATTGATCTCACGCAGGATGGACATGCCCCCTGCCCGGTAGGTGTAGCGCGTCTGCGTACAGCTGGTCAGCGCATAGCCCGGCCGGCATGAACCCGTGTCAGAATTCTGGATGGTGCGCGTCTCGCACTGCACTTCCTTGCTATTGGCTTCCTCTGCCATTGCGAGTGCCGCATCAGCCTGCGCCTGTGCGGCATCAGCGCTGGCCTGCGCACGTGCAGCGGCCTCGGTCGCATTATCGGCCATTGAACGGGCCTGNGAGAGGCGCATGTCCGTATCGGCNAGCGCGGTCGTGTTTCCGTCGATTTCCAGCTTCAGCTTGCAGACGGCCTCAGTGGCCTTGTCAGGATCCGCGCAATACTGCGCGACGGTCTGCTCCGCCGGTATCATCTGGCAACCTGCCAGCATCATGGCCGACAAGGCGGCCCCTGCGAGGATTTTTCCATTACCCATTATGGTCTCCATTTCTGGCCCCAGCCAATTTTGGCTTTATTCAAGGGGGGCAGAAGTGGAGCGTCAATGCCGCTCCCGCCTGAGGGGAGTCGCTATGCCTTGAGCTTGTACCCCGACCGGAACATGAGCCAGACAGCGAGNATGCCAGCGAGCGCCAACAATCCGGTTACCCAGACCCCCACAATGACAGAGCTGTTGGCAACCCCGAGGAAACCATAACGGAACCCGTCAATCATGTAGAAGAAGGGGTCCAGCAGCGCCATCGTNTAGAATGGCTCGGACATCACCTTGATGTCGTAAAAGGTGCCCGACAGAAAGGTGAGCGGNACGATCACGAAATTCGTCACGGCGGACAGATGATCGAATTTGTCGGCCCAGATGCCTCCAATGGCGCCCAGCGCGCCGAGGGCAATCGCGGATGTGATGCTGAACCAGAGGATCGGCCAGACATGNACGACGGTCAGGTCGGCCAGTCCNCTNANCTGGATNCCNATGGCCGAGATCAGGGCCACCAGAAGGCCNCGCACAACCGAGCCACCGATGAATCCGATGGTCAGTTCCATCGGCGACAATGGCGGCATCAGGAAGTCGACATAGGTGGAATTGAACTTCGCCTGCACCAGACTGGAACTCGTATTCTGAAAGGCATTCTGAAGGATCGCCATGACGATCAGGCCCGGCGCGAGGAACTCAATGTAGTTGAGCCCTTCAAAGTCACCCATCAGTCGACCGCGGTCACCGAACGCCAGCTTGAACACGGTCATGAACAAAAGCGTGGTCACGACAGGCGCAAACACGGTTTGCATCCACACTTTCAGAAAGCGGCCAATCTCACGCTTGAACAGGGTCCACAGGCCCAAACCGTTGAACTGGCCATATTGGCGAACCTGGCGGCGGGCGGAAGTCTGTTCGGTCGCAGTATCTGTCATGCGCGGTATTTAGGCGTCTTTGCCTGAGTCTGCGAGGGGCAAGACTCGGAAAAAGCACGCAAATTTCGATGCACAAACTTTGTCCACAGGCTGACGCAGTTAACCACAAGATGTAGAAAGCCTGTGGAAAGCCTTCTCAGCATGTTGTGTTTCGTTACGCTCCTGATACGATATCTAGGTGCTGAGCGGATGGCGCGTACTAAGCCATCTCAATATATTGGGGCTGATGGATCGAAAGTGTTAACGATCCTGATCCGAGCTGGGAGAGACCAACCATGTCCTGGACCGAAGAACGGGTAAGCGTGCTGAAGAAACTCTGGGCAGAGGGCCATTCAGCCTCTCAGATTGCCAAACAATTGGGGGGCGTCACCCGAAATGCGGTGATCGGCAAAGTCCACCGTCTGGGCCTGTCGGGTCGCGCAACACCGTCGCGCCCCGTCAAACGTCCGCCGCGCCTGGCCCGTCCAAAACCACGCGTGTTGCCAGACGGCAGCGTCAAGGTNGCAGCGCCGGCCGCACCNGAGACGCCGGAAGTNCGTCCCGCTGCTGAACGCACCGAAGTCATGGCTCCCCTGCCGCCGCTGCAACAGGCCGATGGCGAGCCAGCCTCCATCCTCACGCTGCGGGATTCCATGTGCAAATGGCCAATCGGTGATCCTGCGGATCCGAAATTCGCCTTCTGCGGCCGCAAGGCGGACTGCGGCCCATACTGCTCTGAGCATGCGAAAGTGGCGTTCCAGCCCGCGCGCAAGCGTGAGAGCCGCAAGGGCGCATATGATTATGTCCGCCGTATCGCTGGCTAAGCCCGGCACGCACCTTTATGGCTGACAGGAAGCCCCCGAAGTCATTCTTCGGGGGCTTTTCCTTTCCCGGCAGCGCTTGCCCTCGCCTTCCCTGTAAAACGCCGTTAAGCCAGAAACGTGACCACCGAGAACNCTCCTGACTCCATTTATGCTGCGCCCGCCAAATGGGTCGCCTCCGGCACGGGCGCCCAAGGCAACCTGTTCCTCACTGGCCGGGCCGGAACGGGCAAGACCACAATGCTTCGCAAGTTTCTGGCTGGCGCTGGCGAAAAGGCCATCGTTCTGGCCCCGACCGGTGTGGCTGCGATGAACGCTGGCGGGCAGACCATCCATTCGTTTTTCAAGTTCCCGCCACGCCTGATCGAACCGACTGACATCAAACGCCTGCGCTCAACCCGGCTNGTGAAAGCGATCGACACGATGATCATTGACGAGATCTCGATGGTTCGCTCGGACATGCTGGACGCCATAGACAAGAGCCTGAAGCTGAACCGCGCCTCTAAGCGCCCGTTTGGTGGCGTGCGCATGATCCTGTCGGGCGATCTTCACCAATTGCCNCCGGTTGTTTCCGGCCAAGAAACACCAATTCTNCGGGAGCGNTATGGCGGTAGCTATTTCTTCAACGCCCCGGCCTTCAAGGACGCCGAATTNTCGCTANTGGCGTTGAAACATGTCTTCCGGCAGGCCGAACCCCGCTTCCTGGCTCTCCTTGGCGCGTTGCGCACGGGCCGCGTCACCCCGAATGATGNGGCGGTTCTGCGCGGTCTCGTCAGTTCGAAATCTGCTGTCGAGGCATCCGAAACCCATGTCGTGCTGACGCCGAACAACGCCAATGCCTACCGCATCAACCAAGCGAGGTTGGAGGGTCTGAACACACGCTCTCAAATNTTNGAAGCCGATGTGCAGGGNCANTTCGANGANAAGGCCTTCCCGACCGAAGCCGACCTNGAACTNAAGGAAGGCGCGCGGGTCATGCTGATCAAGAATGATCCCGAAGGNCGCTGGGTAAACGGTACGCTGGCAACGGTCGCGGGCTTTTCCGGCAGCCGCGTCATCGTGGAAATCGATGATCATGTCTATGAGATCGAGCCCACCGCGTGGGAGAAATACCGCTACGAACTGGACCCCGAAACCAAGAAGGTGAAACGTGAAGTTGTCGGCACCTTCAAACAAATGCCGCTTCGGCTCGCCTATGCCGTTACCATCCACAAGGCGCAGGGCCTGACNCTGGACAAGGTGTTCATTGATTTCGACTCCGGCATGTTTGCGCATGGGCAGGCCTATGTCGCGTTTTCCCGCGCACGCTCACTGGATGGATTATCTATCAGCCGGGAANTGCGCCCTCGGGACCTGGTCCTTGATCGCGACGCCTTCGCGTTCGGAAAACTCGACACGATTGAGGATACGGACGCTTACCTGCTGGCCAAGTTCGCGACAGCCGAAGACCAGTTGCTTTGACCGTCTGCATGAAGGCCTGATCGTAATCCAATCCCCTAATGCGGCGTTAACGAAACGATCATAAAGCTGACGCATTGTTTCCGTGTGATGAGCATTCAGAAACGAACCGAAAGGGCGAGCGCCATGCAAGCCATCAACGAACGCCGTCAGCGCAGGGTCTTGCTCCGCTCCGATCTCGGCAGCTCGCCCACCAAGAAGACGCAAGCTCAGATTGCAGCCCAACGCCGCAAGATGCGCATTCCTGGCGGCGGCGGAAACTAGGCCAGTTTCCGGATTTCCTCTGACAACTGACGCTCCTGATCGGTCACGATCTTTTCCAGGACGCGCACACGCTCTTTCAGGCGGTCGACCTCGCCCAGAACCTTCTGAAAATCAGCATCTGACGCAGTGTCTGACGCCGAATTTGCCTTCAGTTTCAGGTAATTGTTCACCACACCGGCACCGACCGAAATCAGCACAATAAGAACGACCATCAAGATCGGGTCCATTGGGGCACTCCTCTAAATGTCTTTTGAATACTAAGCATTGGGCAGGCCGTACAGGAGATATCTTCTCCCGCTGGTGCCCCTCCTTTACCTCAAACCGTCAATCTCACGGCGCAGGCGACGGTCGCGGTCAAGAATGATGGCCTCCAGCGTCCTGACCCGTTCGGCCAGTTCACCAATGCGATCATCTTCCGCACGTGCCTGTGGCGCGTTCGAGCGCCCCGACCGGGCGACCATGATGATCACGAGGACAAACAGGATAAAAGCGAAGAATGACACGGTTTGGGCTCCTTTTCTGACACAGCAATCTTGTCGAAAGCCAGTCGTTTGGAGCTCCCCCGTTTATTGGATGGATCCGCAATTCGCCGGATGCACCGCTCTCCTGAACTTATCGATATTCAATATGTAAGGAGCGATGAATGCTTGTTCAAGAAGAAACCGGATTTATTTGCCAGTTGACCCAAAGCCGCCTTCGCCGCGCTCGGTTTCGTCAAGCGCGTCCACCTCTTCCCACGCCAACTGCGTTACAGGGGCAAGCACCAATTGGGCAATCCGTTCCCCGCGATTGATGGTGAAGGCAGACTGGCCGAGGTTTATGAGGATCACCTTGATCTCGCCGCGATAGTCGCTGTCGATCGTACCAGGCGTGTTCAGGCAGGTCAGGCCATGCTTGGCGGCTAGCCCTGAACGGGGGCGCACCTGGATCTCGTAGCCCTGCGGAATGGCGACTGACAGGCCGGTCGGGATCATGGCCCGCTCACCCGCCTGCAACAGGATCGGGTCATCTTCCGGCACGGCTGCGCGCACATCCATTCCGGCCGATCCGACCGTTTCATAAGTGGGCAATTCCAGCCCTTCAAAATGAGCCAGCGGGCGGACAGAGACGGTAACTTTCTTCATGAATTCAGCCGTTGGCGGAGTCGCACATCTGAGTCAAGCCGATAGACCTTCAGGCCCTATTCCTCGTCATTGTGGGCGTCAAAGACCTCGTCTTCCCAATCCATCTTGTCGCCGCGCATCAATTGGTCATGCTGGCGTTCAGACTCGGGCTTGCGATCCATGAAGATTGTGTTGTCTATCCCGTCCAGCATGTACTTCTGAACGCCGTCATTGCGCTTCAGGAAGCTTTCAAAGGCGGTGTCGTTGGGGAGGGTTGAGCGGAGCTGGGTGTCGTAGGCGCCGTCGAGGCGGTTCTGCTCGTCGCGGTCTAGCCCGGCATTGGCGGCATCCTGATAAGCCTCGCGGGTCGCCTCAAGGTCGCACTTTGCCTTAATGCGTTGTTCTTCCGTCAGTTTATGACACATCAGGGCGCTGAGGGCCCCGCCTCCGCCCCCCGTTGCCGGGGGTGGCAGGGCGAATTCTATGCCGGGAATGCTTGGCGCAGGCCGTCGCCCCGTGTCGCGCGGTGTCGCGAAAGGTCGCGCACTTGTCGCCGGTTGTCGCACGGGTGGCGCGATTGTCTGCAATATGTCGTCGGCTGGTGCAGGCGTCGGGGCTGCCTCCGGCGCAGGCTCCGGCAGGATGATCGCCTCCTCGGGGTCCGGCTCAGGCGACTCAACATCCGGCAGGTCGACCTCGGGCGGAGCCTCCTCGGCGGGTGCCGGCTCTGGTTCAATGTCAGGTTCCAGCTCTTCCGGCGGCGCATCCTCGACAGGCTCCTCAACTGGCACCACAGGAGGTTCGGGATCAGGCTCCGGTTCTGGGGCCGGTTCAATCTCCGGCTCCGGTGCGATGGGCAGGTCTTCTTCAGGCGGGTCGGACTCCGGCTCGACGGGGATCGGCTGTTCTTCTGAGAGATCTTCGGGCTCCTCCTCGGGAAGCGTCTCCGGCAGATCCTCCACCGGCATTTCCGGCGGCAGTTCGGGCAGCTCATCCGGAAGGGGCTCGGTCTCCAGGTCCGGTTCCGCATCATCGACCGGCGTTTCGAGCGTGTCGGGAAGGTCTTCTGGCAACTCCTCGATTTCTGGCAAGGCAGGCTCTTCCGGCGCCTCTTCTACCGGAAGTCCGGGGCTTGGCTCCGGCAAAGGCTCCTCCTCCACCGCGATGGGGAGAGGTTCGGGCTCCGGGACTGGATCCTCAATCACGATTTCCGTTGGCGTTTCGACAGGCGGCAACGGCTCATCGGAAACCTGCTCGATTTGCGGCAATGGTTCCGGATCCGGCAGCGGAATCGGCTCCGGTTCAGGTTCGGGAATCTCAACCGGCTCGATGACGGGTTCAGGTTCCGGAGTCGGCGGTAATTCGGGCTCTGGCTCTGGCTCTGGCTCTGGCTCTGGCTCTGGCTCTGGCTCTGGCTCTGGCTCTGGCTCTGGCTCTGGCTCTGGCTCTGGCTCTG